>JAIKYA010000097.1 GCA_024683645.1 Lachnospiraceae bacterium | reverse complement strand
CAGTTTTCTCCGTAATCCTCATCGATATACTCCGAGGGATAAAAACCCCTGATCGTCAGGCAGTATACGTGGTATCCTCTGCGTGCCAGCTCCTGCTGCATTCCCTTGGGATAAAAGCCCACCTGCGCAGAAATGATCACACGCCCGCCTTCCCCGTATTCATCGTAATGAAGCTTCTTTCCGTCTTTTGTCAGAAACTCTCCCATACTGATCCTCCCATTGCATTTCCGGTCGGAATAGTTCATATATACTGATTCTATATATTTTCACATCTTATAACAATAGTGGATCGGGAAATTATTCTTTGTAAAATTTGCACATATTATCTCTTGATGCGGCTTGTGATTTAGTGTATAATATATAGAATAAGTTTTTATTCAAAGGAGGAGAAGCTATGAGCACTTATACTCAAAAAAGTGACAACGGCAATCAATCAAAACTTACTATGCGCGCAACGCTCATTATGTTTGCTCTGATCCCGTTGATCGTAGTCGCTGTTGTACTGGGAATAGTTTCCATCACCAACAGCAAGAAGGAACTTAAGGATTATACCCATAATTCACTGGTTCAGGTCATAACCAATATCGGACATGATTTTGATACCATGGCAAATAAAAACGGAGATATCTTAAAGGGATACAGTACGGCGCCTATACTCAAAGAATTTCTGGAACATCCCGACGATCCGGATATTGCTGCAAAAGCGCAGCAGTACACACTCGACTTCTTCGGTGATCTTCCCGGCTGGGAAGGCTTATACCTCGCAGACTGGGGTTCCAAGGTTATGACTCACCCCGCAGTCCCTGTTATAGGTAAGGTCCTGCGAGAAGGCGATTCACTTGCCGCCCTGCAGAACTCCATACTTTCTGCCCCAAATGGCGTTTACAATACCGGTATAATGGAAAGTCCTGCTTCAGGACAGATCATAATGTCCATCTATACTCCTATACTTGATAACGGCACACCTATCGGTTATGCAGGCGGCGCTTTCTATGTTCAGGATATTGCCGCTCTGATCTCTGATGTTTCCGCTCTGGAACTGAGCAGTGCATATGTTTATTTTGTTGATTCCACGGGTACAATGCTTCATCATCCCGACGAGACCAAAGTAGGAAAACCTGTAGAGAACGAAGCAGTCAAATCTCTGGTTGCAGGCCTTGCAGAAGGCAAGAGACCGGATCCGGATCTGATCGAATATTTATATAAGGGAAAAATAAAATACGCCGGTTATTATATAGGACAGGAAGGTCATTACATCGCAGTACTCACAGCAGATGAAAACGACGTTCTTGCAAATGTGACCAGAATACGTAACATCATGATCGCGTTTATAGTAATAAGCATAATCGTTTTCGGCGCTTGTTCATTATTTGTGGAACGCCTGATCTCCGTACCTCTGATCGCAATCTCAAAATCACTTGACGAACTCAGCACCGGTGATGTTACCGCCAGCTGTAATGCTAAGACACATATCAAAGAAAGCCTGAGCATACTTAATTCTTTCAATGCTCTGCGTGATAATCTGGGCGGTTCCATGCGCTCCGTTACGGATGCTGCCGGTGAGCTGAACAACTCCATCATAAAAGTGGACAACATGACCGGAAATAATCTGGATGCCATCTCGCAGATAAGTACCGCAGTAAACGAAGTTGCGGATACTTCACAGGCTGTTGCGGAGAACGCACAGACAATGGCAGAAAAAGCGATCTACCTCGGAGAGAATGTTGAACATCTCAATACCAATGTTGAAAATCTTTATGATGCTTCACAGACCATCAAGGATGCAAATAATGATGCAACCGTATGCATGAACTCTGTTTATGCAGGAGCTAAAGAATCTGTCGATGCGATACATGAGATCAGCAGCAAGATCAACGAGACCAACGCTGCAATATCTGAGATCGGCTCTGCCATCCAGGCTATCGAATCCATCGCGGCACAGACCAATCTGCTTTCACTTAACGCTTCCATCGAAGCAGCACGTGCCGGTGATGCAGGCCGCGGGTTTGCCGTTGTTGCAGACGAGATAAGGAGTCTTGCCGATTCTTCCGCTGAATCCGCAAAAGAGATCAAGCTTATCATTGAAAATATCATTGCTCTTTCCGGTACTACCGTAGAGATCTCCGAACGCGTTAATGATGTGATAAGAAGGGAACAGACTGATATAGAAGAAGCACAGAAGAAATTCAATATGCTCTCCGATTCGGTGGAAGCTTCGATAAACGAGATAGACACTATCAGACAGATGGCCGAGACTCTGGATAATATAAAGACAGACCTGACCAATGCCACTACCGATCTGGGTGCTATCTCCGAGGAACTGGGTGCCTCTGCCGAAGAAGTAGCCGCTTCCTGTCAGACCGTTATGAGTGCATGTACCGATACTCAGGAATCTACCGGTGAAATGAAGAAGATAAACGAGGATATGAGTGACGCAATATCATTCTTCAAACTCTGATTGATACGACCGGGATTTAAAAAGGCTCCGCAGCTGCGGAGCCTTTTAATTATTCTTTTCTTATACTATCCTGTCTTTCCCGCCCATGTACGGTCTCAGTACTTCGGGTATCCTGATGGAGCCGTCAGCCTGAAGGTTGTTCTCGAGAAATGCGATAAGCATTCTGGGAGGAGCTACAACTGTATTATTAAGAGTATGTGCCAGATATTTTCCGTCTTTGCCGTCGACTCTTATCTTCAGTCTTCTGGCCTGGGCATCTCCCAGATTGGAGCAGCTGCCGACTTCAAAGTACTTCTTCTGTCTGGGACTCCATGCTTCCACATCTACGGATTTTACTTTCAGATCTGCGAGATCACCGGAGCAGCACTCGAGTGTACGTACAGGTATATCCATTGAACGGAACAGATCAACGGTATTCTGCCACAGCTTGTCAAACCACATCGGGCTTTCCTCAGGTTTGCAGACAACTATCATTTCCTGTTTTTCAAACTGGTGTATACGATATACACCGCGCTCTTCCAGTCCGTGTGCTCCCTTTTCCTTTCTGAAGCAGGGTGAATAACTGGTAAGTGTATAAGGAAGTTCTTCTTCAGGAACTATCTGATCGATGAATTTACCTATCATGGAATGCTCACTTGTACCGATAAGATAAAGATCCTCACCTTCGATCTTATACATCATTGCATCCATTTCCGCAAAGCTCATAACGCCTGTGACTACATTGGCGCGGATCATGAAAGGAGGAACACAGTAAGTAAAACCTCTGTCTATCATGAAATCTCTTGCGTAAGAGATCACTGCCGAATGAAGTCTTGCTATATCTCCCATGAGATAATAGAATCCGTTTCCGGCAACACGTCTTGCAGCATCAAGATCTATACCATGCAGTCTTTCCATTATATCCGTATGATAAGGTATCTCAAAATCCGGGACCACAGGCTCACCGTATCTCTTTACCTCAACATTTTCGCTGTCATCTTTTCCGATGGGAACCGAAGGATCGATAATGTTGGGAATCACCATCATTATCTTTGTTACTTCTTCTTCGAGTTCAGTCTGGCGCGCATCAAGAGCAGCAAGTTCATCGGCTTTTTCGGTGACCTGTCTCTTCACATCTTCGGCTTCATCTTTCTTTCCTTCTTTCATGAGTCCGCCGATCTTTTTGGAAAGAGCATTTCTCTCAGCCTTCAGATCATCGGCTTTCTGCTGACAGCTCCTTCTCTCTTTATCAAGTTCTATCACCTGGTCTACCAGCGGCAGCTTGCTGTCCTGGAACTTTTTCTTAATATTCTCCTTAACCTCTTCCGGGTGCTCTCTTAAGAATTTAATGTCGATCATTTTTTATTCTCCTCCTATAGCGCGCCTCATAGCTTCCTGTTCTTCAGCGCTTAAGTCTATATCACATTTTCCGTTCCTGATCCTCTTGGAATATGAATAACATCCGTTGGATGAATGAACCGAATTGATCACAAAACCGTTATCGTTCTCATCAAGGAGTACCAGACAGAAGCTCATGTTTCCGCCCATCTCCTTAAATGCATCGTACTTTACCAGACCCATTTTCTGTATCGCACTTTCATGCTTTTTAAACAGAAGGTCTATGTCATTGGCATATGCCCGGGAATCTTTCTTGAGTTTTTCAACATCCGAGATCAGATGCTGTATCTCACCTTCAAGCGATACTGCTTTGGATCCCTGCATGAATTTCTGATATCTTCTCTTCAGTTCGTTGTTTTTTACTATCATTACGATGAGAACTATCAGCAGTACAACAAGCAGTAATGTCACCACGATAAAAAACCATCCCGTGTCGGCATTACCCAGTCCCAGTAGCTCCAGTATTCCTTTTTTTGCAGTTTCGGTTCCCATGTCAGTTTGTCAGTGTCCTGTATATCTTTTCAAAATCATCCAGTGAGTAAAAATCTATTTCCAGCTTTCCGCTGTTCTTTTCCCTCAGGCTGATGTTCACCCTGGTCCCGAGTTTGGATTCAAGATTTTTAGCATATTCTTCATACTGGAGCCTGTACTGTTCCGCATCGTCTTTGGCTTTTTTTCCTTTAGCAGGTTTATCAAGATTTTTTATGAGCTTTTCAACTTCTCGTACCGAAAGCTTCTGATCAAATGCATCCTGTGCCAATCTGTACTGACGGTCTCCATCCGTGACTGTAAGCAGTGCACGCACATGTCCCGTAGTAAGCATTTCATCTATTACCATCTGCTGTACACGTTCGTCCAGTTTTAACAGACGGAGTGAATTGGTAATAGCGGCACGGCTCTTGGAAACTTTCTCGGCAACCTGGTCATCGGTGAGTGAGAACATCTCCTTGAGCTGCCTGAATGCCTGTGCCTCTTCTATGGGATTTAAATCCTCACGCTGAAGGTTCTCTATCAGAGAGACCTCTGCCATTTCCTGATCGGAATAATGTTTTATATCGACGGGAACTTCTTTGAGACCTGCCAGCATGGCTGCCCGCCATCTGCGCTCACCGGCGATTATCTCATAATGATCGCCACGATCCTGCACTACTATCGACTGGATGATCCCATGCTGTTTGATGGAATCGGCCAGCTCATCAAGTGCTGCCTCATCAAAATTCTTCCTGGGCTGCTCTTTGTTTCTTTCAAGCTTATTGATATCCACCATTACTCTGGATTCGGATACAACAGTCTCTTTTTTGTCTTTGACTGCCTGTGTTTTATTCGGGATAAGTGTGTCGAGCCCTCTGCCCAGCCGACTTCCTTTTTTCGCTGCCATATTTTCTCTCCGTAACGTATGCTTTTCTTTTTTTAACAGTTTAGGATTATAGCATGAATGCTTTTTTTCTGCAAGGTTTTAGTAAGTGCAGTAAATCATTACGCTTACTACAGCTTATATAAACTCCGGCTCTACAAACTTAACCCCGTTTTTCAACAATTCATCAACAAATAGTTTATAATATCCCGGCGCCATCTCCTCGGTCTCATCATGTGAATGCAGAAGGACGATATGATCGCTGTTTTCTCTGAGCATCACTGCCCCGTCTTCCGGCTCCTTATCATATATTCTCTTTATAACATCATCTGCCGTAAAGCCGCTGCCCGGTCTTATGTTCCATTCCATAAGATCAAAGGTCCAGAAGGTATCGATGTCTTTATCAAGTCCCTTTTCCTTCCACCAGGGATAATCAAACTGTGTATCCTTTACTTTATCAAAACCTTTTTCGGAAAGATACTTCTGCAGGGCATCTTTATTATCACCGCCTTTATCTCCGTATGGAAATCTGAAGGGACGGTAACGTCTTTCCACCCCTGCCTTTTCATAAAAGCCGTTCAGGACTTCCTCATTCTTTTCGATTTCCTTTACACACTCTTCAAAGCTCAGTTCGGAAAAATGCGGATGGGTATAGCTGTGATTGCCGACTATTATCCCATGCTTTAATGCATATACCAGTTCATCGGGGTGGCCTTCTGCCCACTGTCCCACAGCGAACATTAATACCGGAACTTTTTTCTCTTCCAGATAGTCTACTATTTCCGGTGTGATTCTTGATGATACATCATCGATGGTAAGTAATGCTCTGATCATATCTGTTTCCTCCTTTTTTTGTAAAGCTCCTTCGTTACGTCGGGAATGACACGGTGCTTACTGTGTCTTCCTTTAAGTAGAAAGCGAAGGATCTATATTTAGTGATACATAAATGAGTTGTTTTTTATGTTTTTTATTATGTTTCACGTCCATTTATGCCATATAATGTTTCACGTGAAACATTATAACACAATTTGTAGTGATTGTTCATCCGGCAAATCATATGTTTCACGTGAAACATATGTAAACCATGCTATCTAGATATGCCCTTCCTTCTTAAATAGTTTTATTTTTTCCTGAAGCTTTTCCTTTTCTTTTTCAAGCTTCTCATGTTCTCTTTCCATTTCTTCAACCTTCCGGTCCAGATCGCTGAGCTTTTCTTCCGTTCTTTCTTCTCTTGTTCTGATAAAAATGACGAGTCCCAGGAAAATAAAAAAACCGGCAGACAGTATTGCCTTTTCCTTATCGATCACACTCAGCATCAGGGTCGCTGCTGCTCCTGTAAATACAAGCATAAATTTGGCAAGCCCCCGAACGGATCTTCCTTTATCGTCCTTTTCTATCTTCATATAATAACCCAGCAATTCCATCCGCTTGTTTTCCAGATAGAGCATACGCTTGTTTATCATATTTTTCTTTTCCAGCATATCCGAAAGAATACGTTTATTCTCTACTTCATCGTTAGTCAGCGGCACATATTCTTCATTACTGAAAACCAGCGGCATTTCACCGCCATATGAGATCACCGTTTTTTCCTGATACGGATTCTTATCGATAACGGTTTCCGTTTTCTTTTCACCAAGATAAAAAGTTGTTTCTTTATTTTCCATCTGCACACCTACTGTCTGAGTAAAGTCATCATACGGTCGGTACGGTTCTGTACCTCAAGCCTGTAATACTCTGCGATCTTATCGAGCATACCGTCAACATTGCCGGATGCTTCCCCGGTCCTCAGACTGTTAATAAGGTCAGCCGGAAAGATACCCTGTATCTGTAATGCATCTGAAAGAAGATTTCCCCGGCGTACCCACGATGCGGCTTTTAATACTTTATCTCTCAGTACTTCATACCTGAGAGCTTTCGAACTGAATTCCAGGCCTTTTGCAACATCGATCCCACAGGAATAGAACACCGCCATGTTTTCCGCAAAACCGGCAAGTTCACTCTGCATTATCATCTTACCTATAAAAGGCATGCGTATAAATACATTACCGACTATCTTGCTGCTTTTGCTGACTGTATCGGCAGAGTACTTTAAACCGATCAGCAGAACGATAAAAGCTGCGAGACCACAGACAAAAAGTACAGCCTGTGGAAGAAACTTCCAGACGGAAGCCACCATGAATAAACAGATTATAAAAACGATCAATACGATTGCAGGATACAGAGCTGCCTGTTTTATCTTCCTGTCTATGATATCTTCGCGATCGAATTTATTTGCCATCCTGTCAAAGGCTTCTTCGATCTTTCCTGTCCGCTCGGTTACATATATCAGATCTACCAGTTCGGAAGTATAAGTAAGTTCATCTTCCCGCATGGAAAGACTCAGCGCCTTTCCGCGCCTGACTCCCGTACAGGTCCTTTCAACAGCAGCTGAAAGCGCTCCTTTTTCTTCATCCTGCACGACCATTAATGCTCTTTCAATATCAAAGCCGGCATGCAGCGCCTGTGCCATCTTATGACAGAATAATGCGAGGGTCCTTTTCTTTCCCATAAAACATCCTCTTGATCGTTTTTATGCTATATTGATCCCTGATCATCTTTTCTATGTATTATAAGCAGTATAAGACCGGCGATCCAGCATATCAGGGCTCCTCCGCAACAGAATAGCTGATTCAGAAACTGCAGAAAAGCAAATCCCATTTCCGCACTCGGAATAAGTGAATAAGGTACTTCTATCTTAGGATAAAGCAATATCATAAGGATCAGATATATATTTACTCCCGAAAAAATACAAAGAGCACATTCTTTGGTACTCAGCCATCTGTTATTTCTGTTGAGCAGGAAAAACACTATGTTTACCATAATAACAAGAATGCCACCTAATACAAATGCTCCTATGGTCCGTCCGACTGACCTGCCTGCCATCATGGATAAGAGCTCTGTGCCGTAGCTGAAAGCAAACTGCAGCAGGGTAAGTATGGCTATGCTGATGCCGCAGCGCGTGGAATTGTTCATGATATCTCTCCCCTCATATATGATCCTCAGCAATCATTACAGATGAAGCTCTGTTTTTCAGCTTTGCTTTGGATATCGCCTTTTCTTTCAAAATTAAATCAGGATGACATTTATTGTATCATTTTTTTATTCAGTAGTACAGCTTCTGCGGACAGTTTTTATTTGTCCGGGCCGGTCAATTTTATACACCATATATTGATTTACATAATACAACATATAGTGCTTGATTCTTACCTCCGAATATAAGATAATAATTATGTATGAGCAAAAATCCAGAGTTTACATAAGGAGACTGATATGGAGAAAATAATAGCTATTGCCAATCAAAAGGGAGGAGTCGGAAAGACGACTACAGCGGTCAATCTGACAGCCTGTCTTGCAGAGCTCGGAAAAAAGGTTCTTCTGATAGATACCGATCCCCAGGGCAATGCTACCAGCAGTTTTTCCATCAACAAAGTAGAGCTGGAAAATACCATCTATGAACTTCTTCTGGGTGAAGAACCGATTAAAAACTGCATCATTAAAGATGTTATGCCGGGTATTTCCATAATTCCTTCAAATGTAAACCTTGCAGCAGTAGAAATAGAACTGATAGGTGTCAAGGATAAAGAATTTATCTTGAGCAAAGAGATAGAATATGTAGTTAATGATTACGACTATATCATCATCGACTGTCCGCCTGCACTGAACACTCTTACGCTTAACGCTATGACAACCGCAAGTTCGGTGATAGTTCCCATTCAGTGTGAGTACCTTGCAGTAGAAGGTCTGAGCGACCTGATCCATACCGTAAACATGGTAAAAGAAAGGCTGAATCCCAGGCTTGATCTTGAAGGTATAGTATTCACCATGTATGATTCCCGTACCGTTCTCTCCCAGAACGTGGTCGAGAATGTAAAAGAATTCTTCCCTGATAAGATATATCAGACAAAAATACCCAGAAATGTCAGACTTTCCGAAGCTCCCAGCTTTGGTCAGCCCATTACCGTCTATGATACTAAGTCTTCCGGCGCAGAGAGCTATCGCCAGCTTGCGAAAGAAGTAGCAGAAAGAAAATAAAATGGGCGGAAAGAAACGTATCGAAGAGATCGACATAGCCAGATTCATCGGCATCTGTCTGGTAGCCCTGCAGCATTCGGGTAATCTTCACGGTAAGAACCTTGATTTCGTGATGATCTTTATCATGCCGCTCTTCCTTACGCTTTCAGGATATACCTCGGCACTGGTAAAAGAACGGACCATTCCGTTTAAAACCTTTCTTGCAAAAAAAACAAGAGTCCTCGCTCTTCCCTATGTTTATTTTACTTTCATATATATCATCATCAACTTTCTGTACCAGCTGAAAAATACGGGAAGTATAGACTTTTCCATTACAAAAGAAATGATCATAAAAGCTCTGAGTTTTTACGGCTGTTCCGTACTTTGGTTCCTGTCGGCCTTATTTTTCTCCGATCTGATAGTCCAGGGACTGCTGCGCGCCGCAAAAAAACTGAGACTGCTGATCTTCACTGCTCTTGTTATTCTTTCGGTAACTGCACATTTTCTCACCAACCCTGTAGCGGACTGGTGGTATCTTACGGAAGGCCATTCATATTTTGAAATGTATCTTTTCTACCTGATCAATGCGGTTATGAGACTGCCCATGTGTTCACTCTATCTTTTTGCCGGGTATTTCGCAGGATCGGTATTCCGCTATCCCCGTTCAAAAAATAAGATCAGAGATGTTATCCTTCATTTCATATACGGTGCGGTCTGTTACGCACTCTGTTATCTGCTCGCCGTCATCAATGACGGAGGAAACCTTGCAACTTTCTATTATGGAAAACATCTGTATTTCTACATACCTGCATCTGTCCTTGGAATAGCAGGTACTCTGTTTATCTCGCATGCTCTGGTACTCACTGGATTTACACAGATCATAAAACCACTGACTTATCTCGGAGAAAACAGTCTGATCATACTGCTTACGCATCTCGACTTTTATCTTTTGTATGCGGCAGTACTGCTTACTTCAAATATTCCGGTACTGAGCTTCCACGGCATTACACGTATGCCCATGGTACTGGCTGTGATGATGCTCATAGAAGTTCCTTTTATAATACTGATAAAAAAATGGTTTCCGTTCCTGATAGGAAGAAAAATAAAGAAAGATCTCCCGTCAGACCCGGGATCAAAAAAATGATATGAGCACTATTTTCCCATGCAGAAGCGTGAGAATATCATATCTGCAAGATCGTCGTCTATCTCTTCACCTATGATGAATCCCAGATGCTTGTATGCATCTGTCAGATCTATCGAAAAGAAATCCTCAGTCATAAAATTTTCTATGCTCCTGAGTACATTCATAAGACTTTGCTGCGCCATTTTAAGCTCCCTAAGCTGTCTGGAATTTGTCATGACACTCTCATCATTAAGGGCTGTATCCTTATTTATGAAAACTTCTTTCAGTACTTCTTCAAGTCTTTTATCACTTTCATCATCATTTTTTGAAAACTCCACAAGAGGTACATTTCCCAGTATCCGGAGTATATCATCAGGCGATACCACGGTATCCAGATCGGTTTTATTGAACAGGACTACCACATTCTTTCCCTTTATGATATCCATGATCTTCTTATCATTATCATCAAGGGCGATGGAGGAATCAACAACAAAAAGGATCAGATCCGCATCAGCGCTTATTTTCAGCGCCCTCTCTACTCCTATCCGTTCCACCTCATCGTCCGCTTCCCTGATACCCGCAGTATCCGTAAGGTTCAGCTGCAGTTCACCCAGGCGTACCGACTCTTCTATGCTGTCCCTCGTAGTTCCGGGAATGTCTGTTACTATTGCAGTTTCCTTACCGCTGAGCATATTGAGTATCGAGGATTTACCTGCATTCGGTTTTCCTATGATCGCAGTCCTTATACCGTCTTTCCTGATCCTTCCGCTTTTCGAGAGTTCTATCATCCTTTCTATCTCGTCAAGCATGGCATTTACTTTAACATCAAGTTCTTCGGGATAATCAGTCAGATCAAAGTGTTCCGGATCGTCGAGTGCGGATTCTATATAAGCAGTTTCATACAGTATCCTCTCACGCAGATCATTTATCTTATTCCGAAGACGGCCGCTTAAGTGTTCCATGGAGTTCTTTACGGCATACTCATTTTTGGAGGATATCAGATCCATCACGGCTTCAGCCTGTGTCAGATCCATCTTTCCGTTTAAAAATGCGCGCTTGGTAAACTCGCCCGGTTCCGCAGGAACAGCTCCCGCATCAAATACCGTCTCAAGTATCGCATTACACAGATACATACCGCCGTGAGCATTTATCTCTACTACATCTTCTCCCGTATATGAATGAGGTCCGCGCATAACACTGAGAAGTACCTCATCAAGCGGATGGCCATCCTTCATGATATTACCCAGATGGATAGTGTGGGTCTTAAACTCACACACTTTATCACCGGAATATGAAGTAAATATCTTATCGGCTATAGCAAAGGCATCAGCCCCGCTGATGCGGATGATGCCGATGCCTGCACTTGTCATTCCCGTTGCTATCGCAGCTATGGTATCTGTGATCATTTTCTTACCTGCTCTTAAGAGTTACTACCACTTTTCTGTAAGGTTCCTCGCCTTCGGAATGTGTTGTTACATATCTGTCATTCTGAAGTGCTGAATGTATTATCCTTCTCTCATAAGGATTCATGGGCTCGAGTACCATGGGTCGTCTGCTTCTCTTTACCTTAAATGCTATGTTTCTTGCAAGCTTTTCCAGAGTATCTCTTCTTCTTGCCCTGTAATCTTCGGTATCGACCTTTACTCTTATATAATCATCACGATCCTTGTTGACTACAAGTGATGTGAGATACTGGAGTGAATCGAGGGTCTGTCCGCGCTTACCGATCAGCAGTCCCATCTCTTCTCCGGAAAGATCTACAGTAAGAGTTCCGTACTCGTCAACCTTCATATCGGTATTTACTTCGATCTTCATTGCAGCGAATACTTCTTTTAAGAATTCGGAAGCATCAGCTATGATCTTTGCTTTTTCTTCTTCAGGTATATCCTTTAATTCTCTTTCCTTTTCCTCTTCGACTCTGCTTTCATCATCACGTCTGTAATCTTTTCTTCCGTGACGGTTTCTGTCTTTTGTGTTTGATCTTTCTGCGCCGTCTTCCTCATTCATTCCGTTCTTTTCACGGATAGCTGCTGCACGCTCGGCATTCTCTTTTCTCTTAGCTTCTTTTTCAGCTTCCTTTTTAGCTTTTTCCTGCTCTGCCTTCTCCTGTGCTTTTGCTTTCTCGGCTGCTGTTTCCTTAGCCTGCTTCTCTTCGAGTTCTTCAAAAGACTCTTCTTTGATCCTTGCCTTTATCACGGCATCCTTCTTGCCTATACCGATGAATCCCGATGAGCCTTCCGATACTACTTCATAATCAAGTCTGTCACTGGTGACACTGAATGTCATACATGCGTCTGTGATACAGTCTTCAACCGTCTTTGCTGAAAATTCTCTGAAATCAGCCATCTTAGTAATCTCCCCTTTCAATCTTTGTTGTTCTTCTCATTGAACTTCTTTACCATTGCAGCTTTTGAAGCCAAACTGCCGGGCTTTTCCGCATTTTTATTATAATAATCCGTAGAGTCCTTGATATTCTGAGCTCTCTTGGCTTTATCTTCAACGGTCTTTTCAGCTTTAGACTCTACTTTTCTCGCATTGACCGTCGCATTTGCACTTATCTGCTGAGGAGGAAGTCCTGCTTTTCTTCTTTTTTCATTAACCTTCTCAACATTCTGCTTTATCATCTCGTCTACATCAATAGTATCCAGATGTTTGTTAACAGCTATCTGTATTATACTTCTCACCACCGAACCTGCGATCCAGTAGATACCCATACCTATGGGAAGAGAATAACAGAAGAACATAGACATTATAGGCATTATGGCATTCATGGTCTTCATGGACTGTGCCATTGAATTGTCTTCGTTCTGTTTGTTATTATTTTCCGGCTGTGGCATCAGTTTGGTATTTATCCACTGTGTAAGTGCCGCAAGCACGGGGATCATAAGCACCCCTATAACTGCCAGCATATTACCTTCTGCCAGTTTCTCGTGTACTACCGAAGAAGGGGAATTGGCTATGTTAAGACCAAAGAAATTATTATAATGATCAAGTGCATCACGTGTCTTGTTTATTCCTTCGAGTATGGAAGGAGAAGACTGATAAGCCATAGTCAGCTTATCCCAGTCGGTACTGTTTGAACTGTTCAGCAGATCGATCAGAGTATTCTGTGTTTCAACCGAACCGCTTGTAAAGCTTTCAGCAGCAAACTGTTTTGCAAATCTGCCGTATGCCGAAAAAGACTGAAGAAAATGTCCGAGAAATCCGCTCTTTGCTTCGGCAGCAAGATCAGCAACAAGCGGATAATAAGCTTCTTTGATCCTTGCCACATAAGCAGGCATGTTATAGATAACACGATAAAGAGCAAAAAGTATGGGCATCTGTATCAACAGCTGTACACAGCTTCCCGAAGGACTGGTACCGTACTTTGCATATACGGCCTGTGTCTCAGTCTGCATCTTCATCATGGATTCCTGATCATTCTTACCCTTATACTTTGCCTGTATGGCCTGAAGTTCAGGATTCATCTTATTTGATAATTTTGCGAATTTCTGCTGCTTGATGGTGAGCGGAAGTAAAAGAACATATATAATTATAGTAAATAATATGATCGCAACACCAACATTAGGGTATTCGGAAAAGAATCCGAGTACCTTAAAAATACCCTCCATTATATATCCAAGAATGAGGGCAAAGGGCTTAAGTATGCCCTGCTGCTGTGTAAGAAGCATTACTGATCCTCCGTACCAGGCGCGATATATTTAATATGAAGCGGAGATTGTCCGGGTACCGGATCGTACCCGCCTTTAGAAAAAGGATTACATCTGCATATCCTGTATATAGTCAAAACTCCGCCTTTAATACATCCGTATCTTTTTACAGCTTCCAGACCATACTCTGAACAACTGGGAAAATACGGACATCTGGTACTTTTCAGCGGAGACAGATATTTTCTGTACAACTCTATCAGAAATATAAATATATACTTCATTTATCTATCAAAATACCCTGCTTTCCGGCAAGGTGTAAGATCGCGCTCTTGGTTTCCCTGAAATTTATGTCCGCGGCCTCTTTTCTGGCTACAACAATAATGTTCAGACCACTACTGAACTTCGACTCATTCAACCTGTAGCTCTCGCGGACCAGCCTTTTAATCCTGTGTCTTATAACACTGTTACCTGTCTTCTTGCTGACAGATATTCCCAGGCGGTTCTTTTCCGGTATATATTCTGATACATACATTATAAAAAATCTGTTTGCCTTAGATTTTTTTTCGCTATAGACCCGCCTGAAATCGTCATTCTTTTTTAAAGATTCGGTAAAGATCATTAATTAAGCGGAAAGAACCTTTCTTCCCTTACGACGTCTTGCTGCAAGTACTTTTCTGCCGCCGGGCGTGCTCATTCTTGCCCTGAAGCCATGTACTTTTGATCTCTGTCTTTTCTTAGGCTGAAATGTCATCTTCATGGTATTCACCTCCCTGATATATATTTAGGCATAATAGTGCCAAATTTTGCGTCCGTTTGAGATTATATAAAATAAAAACAGCCTAGTCAAGCTAAAAAAACAAGCTTTTCAATATTAAAAATAAATAAAATTTAATATTTAAAAGCCTTGTCTACATCTAGTAGAGTTATGACCTTAAATTCCACAAAATGTGGAAACGAACAGACTTTCGAATAAATTATTCTAATTGACATAAATTTATCCACGAAATGTGGAAAAAATGTTTAAAATTATTCATAACTTATAAACAATTCCTAAAAACCGCTAAAAAAGGGCATTTTTTTTGAGGTTATACTTTATGAACATTTTTTAATTAATAACATATATATTTATATGTAAACTCTTATAATTCTTTTTTGTAAACAAAATTATCCACTTATCCACAATTTTAGGATGTTTGCATTTATACTTATAAAAATATATAATGAACAAGCCTTATTCTTCGGACTTTCGTTTTTATTGCTAAAGCAGCTGTCAGGCAATTTATTAACGAAGCGAAGAATATATAAAATGAGGAGTATTTTTTTATGAGCATTATTGAGCAGAACTGGGAAGACATTAAAGAAAGCATACGCGACGAATATGAGATCATGAAGGTAGCTTATAAGATATGGCTCGAGCCTCTTCAGTATTATAAGGAAGAGGGAAAGAAAGTCTATGTAAGAGTACCTAAAAAAGAGCTGCTGGAGTATGTACAGAAGAATTACAAAAAGTTCTTTGATGAGACCCTCTCTACCCTTATGCAGGAAAAATACAAGGTAGAATTTGTAGTTGATGAAGATATGGACCAGGAAGTAGCTGAAACCGTAAGCAGCAGCTTTGAGTCCAATCTTATACAGAAATACCGTTTTGATAATTTTGTGGTAGGATCAAATAACTCTCTGGCCCACTCTGCTGCTCTTCATGTAGCTGAAAATCCCGGAAAAGATTTCAATCCTCTCTTTATATACGGAGGTTCCGGACTGGGCAAGACCCACCTTATGACGGCAATAGGCCATTATATAATGGAAAACAGCAAACTCCGTGTTCTTTATGTTACATCTGAAGAGTTTACAAATGAAGTGATCAACTCTATCAGAAACGGTAATACCGCTGCAATGGCAGAACTGAGGGACAAATACCGTAATATAGATGTACTCCTCGTCGATGATATACAGTTTATAATAGGAAAAGTTCAGACTCAGGAAGAATTCTTCCATACTTTTAATACTCTTCAGAATAACAATAAAGCAGTTATCATAACGTCGGATAAACATCCAAGCCATATGAAAGATCTCGAAGAACGCTTCAGAACAAGGTTTTTAAGCGGTCTTCTTGTTGATATACAGCCTCCCGTATATGAAACCAGGATGGCAATACTTAAGAAATTCGCTGAAACCAATAAAAAGTTTCTTCCTGATCAGATTATCGATTATATAGCAAGTAATATCAAATCTAATGTCAGAGAGCTGGAAGGAGCATTTAATAAGGTTTATGCGGAAGGAATGCTTAAAAATAACAACAATATAAATGATATAAGCCTCGATCAGGCAAAAGAAATATTAAAAGACTCTATATCAAAGGACAAACCTACCATCATATCTCCTCAGTATATACTTGAGATGGTGGCTGATTATTACCATATAGATACTGATGACATAACATCAAAAAAGAGAAATGCCGACATTGTGCTTCCAAGACAGGTATTTATGTATCTTTGCCGTGAAATGACGGACGTTACACTGGCACATGTTGCCACTATACTGGATAAAAAAGATCATTCAACAATTATCCACGGCTGTAACAAGATAGATGAGGAAATAAAGATAAATAACCAGCTTAAAGAAAGCATTGAAGCCATAAAGAACCGCATATATTCACAATGACCCTCATCCTGTATTTGATGTATAAACAAGTTATTATTTTCATTTTTTCAAAAGTTTAGTATAATAGGAAGGGTTATGAACATTTAAACGCTCCCTACTAATAATATTATGATATAATAATATATAATAAGCGCACAGGAGGATGCAATGAAGATAGTATGTTCTAAACAAAATCTGCTTAACGGACTCAATACGGTATCAAAAGCAATTCCTACCAATACTACAATGTCAATACTTGAATGTATACTCATACAGGCAGGAAACGGCAGCATAAAACTCACTGCCAACGATATGGATCTCGGTATAGAGACCATAACCGAAGGAAAGATAGAAATAGCCGGTACCGTTGCTATAGAAGCCAGGATGCTGATAGATTCAGTACGTAAGATGCCTGATGATGCAGATATTTGTATAGAATCAGATAAAAACTATAATGTAAGCATTTCCTGCGGAAAGATAATACTTAATATAAACGGAAAATCAGGAGATGATTTTACCTATCTTCCCAGCATTGATAAAGCTGATCCTATAAGTATATCAACAATGACATTCAAGGATGTTATAAGACAGACTATCTTTTCAATAGGTAACAGCGATATAAATAAGATAATGTCAGGTGTTGACGTTATTATAAAAAATGATCAGATGCGTATAACCACGCTTGACGGTCATCGTATATCCATCAGAAAAGTACAGCTTAAAAATATTTATTCGGAGCAGGAGATAATAATCCCCGGAAAGACTCTCAATGAGATAAGCAAGATAATACCTTCGGATGCCGAAAAAGAAATAGACATGTATATGTCTGATGCGCATGTTCTTTTTGAATTTGATAAAACCATAGTAGTATCAAGACTTATAGAAGGCAACTACATAAATGTTGATAAAATGATGTCTTCTGCTTATGAGACGAAGATAACCATCAATAAAAAGGCTCTGTATGACTGTATAGATCGTTCGATGCTCTTTTCAAAAGAAGGAAATAAAAAGCCTATAGTAGTTGAAGTAAGAGATGATGTACTGGAACTTAAAGTTAATTCACCTCTTGGTAGTCTTGATGAAGAGATAGATATAGTAAAACAGGGTAAAGATATAGTTATAGGTTTTAATCCCAAGTTCATTCTTGATGCACTCAGGGTTATAGATGAAGATGAAGTTGATATGTATATGGTTAATCCCCGTTCTCCTCTTTATATAAAAGATGAGAATGAAAAATATGTATATATGATACTTCCTATCAATTTAAGCTGACCATGACAGTCAATATCAGAGACGAATATATAAAACTCTCACAGGCAATGAAACTCGCATCCCTTGTATCGGAAGGATCTGAGGCAAAGTATGCCATACAGAACGGAGAAGTAAAAGTAAACGGCTCCGTATGTGATATGCGCGGAAAAAAACTTTATAAAGGTGATACTTTCGAATATAAAGGTGAGACGGTTACCATAGCATGATCATAAAATCGTTAGAATTAAATAATTACAGAAATTATAAAGAGTTAAATATAAATTTTGATGAGGGCGTAAATATATTATATGGCGAAAATGCCCAGGGCAAGACTAATGTACTCGAAGCCATATTTATGTCTGCAACTACAAAATCCCATAAGGGAAGCAAAGATAAAGAGATAGTAAATTTCGACAGCGAAGAAGCTCATATAAAGACAATACTTGATAAAGACGGCCTTGAAAGAAGAATTGACATGCACTTAAGAAAAGGCAGATCAAAAGGGATTGCTGTCGATAAAGTAAGACTGAAAAAAGCAACGGAACTTCTCGGAATACTTAACATAGTTTTCTTTTCTCCGGAAGATCTCAATATTATAAAGAATTCGCCTGCACACAGAAGACATTTTGTAGACATGGAACTGTGTCAGCTGGATCAGATATATCTGTACGATCTGAATAATTATAATAAGATAATAAATCAGAGAAACAAGCTTCTTAAAGATATGGCCTTTAATCCCGAATATCGGGAAATGCTTAAGATATGGGATGCCCAGCTTGTATCGTACGGAAAAAAGATAATAGAAAGAAGAAGAAGTTTTATTGAAAGCCTGAATGTGATAATAGAAGAAATACACAGAAAACTTTCCGGAAATAAAGAGATACTCAGGATAAAATATGAACCTCATACAGAAGCTGAAGATTATGAGGAAGTACTTAAGAAGAGTATAGAAAAAGATATAAAACTGAAAATGACAAGTGCCGGTCCTCACAGAGATGATTTCATATTTTTTTCAAATGATATAGATGTGAGAATATACGGTTCACAGGGACAGCAGCGTACTGCTGCTCTGTCTCTCAAGCTTTCGGAGATAGAACTTGTAAAGCAGATGACAAAAGATAATCCTGTGCTTTTGCTTGATGATGTACTGTCCGAGCTTGATTCAAACAGGCAGACTTATCTGCTTAACAGCATAGGTGATATACAGACTATAATCACCTGTACGGGACTGGATGATTTTGTAAATAACAGGTTTGCTTATGACAAAGTATTCCGCGTTGTTGAGGGAAGCATCATAAGTGAGAATTAAAACTTATTCGGGCATATTAAAAGAAAGGGAAAAAAATGTCAGACGAAATAAATCAGCAGGAAATAGACGAAGAAGGAAGAAAGGTTCTTGAGAATCTGCAGGAGATAGAATCCGAACATGTTGAAGGAGAATACGGAGCAGACCAGATCCAGATACTGGAAGGTCTTGAAGCTGTGCGTAAACGTCCGGGCATGTATATAGGAACCACTTCACTCCGCGGTCTTCATCATCTCGTATATGAGATAGTTGATAATTCCGTTGATGAAGCTCTTGCAGGATACTGCAATAAGATAGAAGTTCATATCAATCCAGGAAACTCAATAACCGTGCTGGATAACGGCCGCGGTATTCCCGTAGGTATAAATTCAAAAGCGGGACTTCCGGCAGTAGAAGTTGTATTTACCATACTTCATGCCGGAGGTAAATTCGGCGGCGGTGGATACAAAGTATCCGGCGGACTTCACGGTGTCGGTGCATCGGTTGTTAATGCTCTCTCAACCTGGCTGGAAGTTGATATATATCATGAAGGAAAGATATATAATCAGCGTTACGAACGCGGTAAAGTCTGCTATGCACTTAAAGTGATAGGTGACTGTCCCGAAGGAAAGACAGGTACAAGAGTTACATTTCAGCCTGATCCTGAGATATTTGATGATACACATTATGATTTTGATACTTTGAAAAACCGTCTGCGTGAGATGGCATTCCTTACCAAAGGCCTGAAAATAGAGCTTTTCGATGATCGTGAGGAAGGAGTTACAGCTAAGCAGAGTCTTACTTTCCATTATGAAGGAGGTATCAAGGAATTTGTTGCTTATCTTAATGATAACAAAACTCCGCTTTATGATAAGATACTTTACTTCGAAGGCAAGCGTGACAATGTTTACGTAGAAGTAGCATTCCAGCATAACGACGGCTTTAACGAGATGCTTTACGGTTTCGTAAATAACATAAACACACCTGAAGGCGGCACTCATGTTGAAGGTTTCAAACGTTCCATAACCAAGACTTTTAACGATTACGGCCGCGCAAATAAATTATTGAAAGAAAATGAACCTAATCTTTCGGGTGATGATATACGTGAAGGCCTAACTGCTATAATATCGGTTAAGATAGAAGATCCCCAGTTTGAAGGCCAGACAAAACAGAAACTCGGAAATGCCGTTGCAAACGGAGCTGTAGCCGGTATAGTCGGAGAACAGCTTACATATTTCCTTGAGCAGAATCCTCAGATAGCAAAAGCTATAGTTGAGAAATCGGTACTTGCACAGCGTGCAAGAGAAGCAGCAAGAAAAGCAAGGGATCTGACCAGAAGAAAAACAGCTCTTGAAGGAAGTTCACTTCCCGGAAAGCTTGCCGACTGTTCGGATAAGAATCCGGAAAACTGCGAGATATATATAGTTGAGGGTGATTCCGCAGGCGGCAGCGCCAAGTCTGCAAGAAGCCGTGCAACGCAGGCTATACTTCCCTTAAGAGGAAAGATCCTTAATGTAGAAAAAGCAAGACTCGATAAGATATATGCAAATGCAGAGATAAAAGCAATGATCACTGCTTTCGGTACAGGCATACATGAAGATTTTGATATCAGCAAACTGCGTTATCACAAGATCATCATTATGACCGATGCCGATGTTGACGGTGCCCATATCGCTACCCTGATGCTTACCTTCCTCTACAGATTCATGCCTGAGCTTATCAGACAGGGCTATGTATATCTGGCTCAGCCTCCTCTGTATAAGCTTGAAAAGAATAAAAAGATATGGTATGCATATTCGGATGATGAACTCAATAAGATACTTACCGAAGTGGGAAGAGATCAGAACAATAAGATACAGCGTTATAAGGGACTTGGCGAGATGGATGCCGAGCAGCTGTGGGAGACTACCATGGATCCCGAAAGACGTATACTCCTTCGTGTAAATATGAATGAAGATGCGGAAAGCGAGCTGGATATGACCTTTACCACTCTGATGGGTGACAAGGTAGAACCCCGTCGCGAATTTATAGAAGCAAACGCAAAATTTGTTCAAAATCTCGATATATAAAACCACGGGTAAAACCACGGGGACGGACCTTGTGGTTTTTCGGCGATTTTAAAAGGCACTGTTTACAGTGCCTTTTTTGCTTTATAGGAAATTCCTCTGGAATTTCCATAAAGCAAAAAGCCCTCCGGGCGGGATGATCACTCGCGCGAGAGGAAAATGTTGCCTTTGGCAACCGCGCTCGGCGCTAGCGTTCCGCTTGCGGAACGCTTTGTTCAAAATCTGAAAGTTTTGTAAGTGATGGTGTCGCCTTTTTTATATTCGCTCCATTCACTGTAGCTGTATTCTTTCTTCTGTTCCTCTCCTTTTTTATCTTTGAAAATGATGTAGTACTCTTCTTTTCTCTGTCCCAGCTTTCGGTCGCCGTAAACAGGTGAGGAAACACTTTCCGGCAGTTCGCTTTCCGGCCAGTAGGGATTCTGATCGTTACCGGAGGAATCGAGACTTGATACCTCTATCCAACGGTCTATATCGTAATAGTATTTGGTATGATACACCGGAACATCTTTATATACGGGATCTTCATATGTTTCTGTTCTGTATTCCGTTCTGTATCGCGGTACCGATCGGGTTTCAGCCTGTCCGTTTCCAAGGTCTACGTATTCTGTATCATAACCGTCGAGGACCTGTTCCGAAATCTCTCTTGTCTTCGTCTCATAATGATCGATCACATGATCATAATGATGTATTTCCTGTTTTTGTGAAGTGACTTTTGCACCTGCCGGGATATCCCAGTCATCCTCGTGACACAGCTGGTATTCATCGACCCCGATGCTCCTCATCCATTCAAAACCGGTGATAACGGTTTTTCTCGTAACAGGAGTGAAGAGCCAGATAAGAAACAGTATCGCTGCGATCACTGCAAAGATCTTTTTATTAAACCGCGGCTTCTGTCTTACCGGTGCCGGTTTTGGCGGCGTGGGTTTAGGAGGCTTTGGTGTGAAATAGTCTCTTTTTGATTCTTCTTTTGGTGCACCACAGCCTTCGCATACCGTGCTTGCTGCGGGATTCTGGTATCCGCAGTAATCACAGATCCAGTTTGCATCCTTACTTACCTTATCCTGCGAAACCTGTGTTACTGCCTGTCCTTTCTGCACTTTGTCATGGGAAGTGATATATACCGTTCCGTTTTTGATCGCCTGTTCTACTTCCGGATTATCCGGCATCAGATATTTAGTATTTGCCGGAACAGGTGTAGCACAGTTTGGACAGTCACGGTTATCTCCCCTGACTATTGCCCCGCAGGAGGGACACTTCCAGTATGTCCATACGTTCATGTTTTATCTCCATTCAGTTTTGAGTATATACATTCAGGTACCATATACCTGTCTGTCCGCGGACTTTCATTTCATCAGCTGTCAGTGTCGTTACCTGACCGTCCGTATATGTTATTGAGGCAGTTACGCTGTCTAACGGACAGTCATTTGTAGGCTGACAGGGATCTATAAAAATATTAACATATTCATCGGGATCTTTTACGGTAAGTGTTTCTGTATGCGTTGTACCGTTAACATTGACCTCACGTTCTACGTGTTCCCCTTCAATGTGAAGGACAGGCTGGCAGACATCGTTTATCGAAAGCTTCATTAAAGGAGTATCTGAAAAAAATGTTACATTGCTTTCATCCCAGCTGACTTCTATGGTTACATATTGGTTTTCCTGTATTTCCGCAGGTTTTTCATTAGCTTCGGGTCTGACAGGATCTTCATTTTCCTCAGCTGCTTTTCTGTCTTCTTCCCTGTTTACTTCATATTTCACATTAATGGTTTTTTCTTCGCATGCAGTAAAACAAAGCATACATGCGGTCATCATCAACGCAAGTCTTTTCTTCATCAGTACAGCCTTTCTCTTTAACAGTCTATATTTATCAGTTCTCTGGCCTTTTCCTGTCTGTATTCAGGGTACTTTACCTTAAATTTCTTTATTTCGGATATGGAATCCGTGTAATAACGCAGTCCCAGTTCAAAACAAATCTTGTTTATCACATCACGAAGCTTGTTCATATCCTCATTGCTGATAAGTCCGGGAGCCCTGCTTAAATAGCCTTCCATCAAGGTCTTGCAGGCGCTGTAGTCCAGTTCGCCGTCTTTCATACAGCACGAACGTATACAGTCTGCCATATCTTCCATCAGTGAACCCTGCATGATGGTATCAAGATCTATAAATGCATAGACCCGCCCGCTCCTAAACAGTATATTTGCAAGCTTTGCATCACCATGAACTACAGCTGTTCTGTCAAGTTCCAGATTTCTGTATTTATCGATTTTGGAATATATCTTCTCCTCCAGCTCCTTATCCCTTCGCTCATCCAAAAGACCGTAGCCGCTCAGAACATGAATATATTCATAATAATAATAATTCAGATCGTGAAGCATGGGATAAACAGCCTTAGGTTTTTCAGGGAAGGTCTGAAGAAGTGTATGAAGCCTGGCCAGTCCCTGTCCGACGGCATACAGCTGCTCCATACCAAGGGGCGGTTCAAGTATATCCCCCTGTATATACGGATAAGTCCTCCAGTGATCACCCTTTTCATCGGTTGAGATATACTTGCCCTCGCTGTTTTTTATCCATTCGGGAAAAGAGAAGTCTGCTTTTCTGCAGGCCTCTGCATACATCTCATAATTGTGTTCAAGGATGTCGATATCCATGCCCTTTCCTATCCGTTGGGATACTAAACGGCTCTCAGTTGTCTGTATCAGATAACTGTCATTGATATGTCCCTCACCCAGAGGTTTTACGGACAGAACTTTGCTCATGGACGTATAATACCATAAAATTATAATAAATGCGATAAAAAATGATCACGACAATATCTAGCATAAAATCGCTTACAAAAATCAGTATGTTGTCGTTGAAATACTGATTATTTTAGAGTAAAATTATTGTAAACTGTGAGGTTATCATGGAGGTTACATAATGTTTTGTACATACTGTGGGGCTGAGATAGATGACAACTCGAAATTCTGCCCCAAATGCGGTAATAAGGTAGACAATAATGCTATACTAGAAGACAGTCCTTTAAAGAAGCTTATACTTCCTACGGTCATAGCAGTAGTTGTTATTGCATTTGTTATCATTGCGGTTACTTTGGCAACCAAATCTTATAGAGAAAGCAAGGACAACGACAAGCCTGCTTCTTCTTCAGCGGAGAAGGATCCTACTCCGACTGTAGAGCCTACCGAAACACCTGAGGCAACCGCTACACCGACACCGGAACCTACGGCTACATCGACTCCTACACCGGAGCCCACGGCCACACCGACACCGGAACCTACGGCTACATCGACTCCTACACCGGAGCCTACTGCTACACCGAAGCCAACTGCTACGCCGGCACCGACAGCAACACTGGCACCGACTCCCACTCCCGTACCGGTAGCAACAGCCACACCTATACCGGAGCCTACTGCTACTCCTGAACCGGAGCCGGAACCTGAACCGGAACCCGAGCCCGAGCCTGAACCACAGCCGCAGCCGGATCCGAAACCTGATAACCCCAAGAAGCCGACACCTATTCCGATAGAAATGTAAACAGGATCCCCGCTCCGTAAAAAGAGTGGGGATCATATTTTTCAAGTAAAGAGGTATTTATGAGATATTATCTTATAGATTTTGAAAATGTTGGAACAAAAGGTTTTAAAGGAGCAGAACAGCTTACCGATAATGATACGGTGCATCTGTTTTCGACTAAAAATGCTGCCAAGATATCTACGGCAGAGCTGGCAAAATTCGGTGATCATCTTCCCCGTTTTCATGAAGTTCCTGCAAAGAGCCAGTCTCTTGATATGCATCTGGTCTCGTTTTTAGGCTATCTTATGAGGGATAAGGGACTTGATCAGGAGTACATAATCATAAGCAATGATAAGGATTATGACAATATAATCAAATTCTGGAGGGAAGAAAAAGGACTCAAGCTTTCAAGACAGGACAGCCTGATAACATCTGATAAAAAGAAGACTGACGTAAAAGAAGAGAAGATCGATGAAAAGACGGCATTAAATGCTGCGGTTCAAAAGGCCGTGAGCAAAGCCGGCTATGGTCAGAAAGAATGTTCAAGGGTGGCAAGGATAGTTGCAAGACACTATAAGGATGATGATATCCTTACTTACATCCACAATGAACTCCGAACCGAGTTCGGCGAGGAGAAATATCTGGAGATCTACAATGTCATAAAACCTCTGGTGGCCAAAAAAAAGAAAAGTGCGAAAACTGCGGAAAAGCAGAAGAATACGGCAAATGAGACAAGCAATATAAACAGCACGATCCAGAAAGTCTTAAGCAAAGCTAAATATGATAACGCTGATATAAGTAAAGTTGCTTCGCTGGTATCAAAGAATCATAAAGAAGGAAAACAGATCATTTACCGTTCTATAATAAAGGAATACGGTGCCGAAAAAGGCTTAAAGATCTACAATGAAATAAAAGCATTGATAAAATGACCTGCATCAGCAGGTCATTTTAGTTCGTCATCATAATGTGCTCTTTCACCGCCTATGAACTTGGGCCGTACCCTTGCTGCGGTGATATGTGCCTTTCCTATAGTATGGTTTTCCAGTCTTACTGGAACCGCAACTTTCTTCAGATGCATGCCTATCAGCGTATCGCCTATATCAAGACCCGCATCGGCTTTGATCTCTTCAAGTGCGACAGGATCGTTGAAGTTTTTATATGCTGTTGTCGCAAAAGAACCTCCGGCTTTAGGCTGCGGTACCACATTGACTATCTCCGCAAAGGGTACGGCTGCGCATTCTGTGATGATAGCTCTGTTCAGGTGCTCGCAGCACTGGGCTGCCAGGTAGATGCCGCGTTCATTAAGTACCTTATATATACCTGCAAATACTGCCTCTGCCGCATCCAGATTGGAATTCTTTCCTATCCTGTCTCCGCATACTTCAGAGGACGAACATCCGACAACCAGTATCTGTCCTTTTTTCAGCTTTGCGGTGTTGCAGAGTTCTTCTGTTACTTTTACAGCTTCTTCAGTCAGTTCTTCAAACATTTTTCTGTCCCTCTTAAATCCGTAGTATTGGCATTTTCCCCGGTTATCTTTAAGAATCTTTCCCTTATGGGAGTTTTCCAGCAGAGTATCATGCCCATCACTGCACCGAGCACAGCCTGTGCTATCTCATACGGCAGCTTGATCATTGCATATTCAAAAGTGCTGTAGACAAAAGTCTTGCCGAGAGTATAACCGACTACCATTATAATACCTCCGATAAAAACTGCAATACCCGAAGCGAGTCTTGGTTTGTGCTTCAGCAGTTTGTGAACGATCAGCGATATAACGACTGCCTGCAGGCCATGTACTGCCAGTGATACATGTCTGGGCAGCGGATAGAAGATAAGGTCGCCTATATAAGAACCCAGACCGCCTACTACGAATGCTTCAAAAGGATTTAAAAGTATGGCGGCAAGGCAGATCACCGTATCGCAGAGATATAAATGCCCTCCCGGAACAGGTATCCCAAAGGATGAGCTGATGATGTTCATAGCCATGAACACACCGGTAAGTGCTATGCGTACTACATTAAGATCGGATTTTCTTTCCATGTTTTATTCCTTTCTTTATTCCTTTCTGTAAGATCCTTCGCTGATCCGAAGAATCCTTATTTACAAAACCTGATGATGATAGTATTATAAATCTGACTATATCAAAATAACCAAAAAGGAAGTTTTTAATATAACCAGATGAACATCAGGATAAATAAGAAAAATAAAGAGCCTGCATACCTTCAGCTATACAGGGCATTTGTAAAGGACATAACGGAAGGCGTATATCCTTACGGAAGCAGGCTTCCGTCCAAAAGGATCATAGCCGAGGAAACGGCTGTCAGCGTGATCACCGCTGAACATGCGCTCACTCTGCTCATGGAAGAAGGCTATGTGGAAACACGTGAAAGAAGCGGAGTATTTGTAATATACAGAGCAGAGGATTTTCTTTCCGGCAGTAATACATCCGATGAAATGCTGCCTTCCGTAAAGGTTCATCAGCATAAGAACGGAGAATTTCCTTTTTCTCTCATAGCAAAAACCATGAGAAAAGTGCTGCTTGATTACGGCGACAGGATACTTGTGAAATCACCCAATCACGGCTGTCCGGAGCTGCGTAATGAGATAAGCCGTTATCTCGGGCGCAGCAGAGGCCTGAAGATCAGACCTTCCCAGGTAATTGTCGGCTCTGGAGCCGAGTATCTCTACGGACTGATAGTGCAGCTGCTAGGAACTAAGAACACTTATGCTCTGGAAAAGCCTTCCTATAACAAGATACGCGAAGTATATGAAGCGATGGGTGCAAAATGTGAGATGCTGACGATGACAGCAGACGGCATATCCTCAAAGGAGCTGAAAAAAACAAAGGCAAAGGTGCTGCATGTTACACCCTTTAACAGTTATCCCACAGGTGTTACGGCAGGTATTTCCAAAAAGAAGGAATACTTAAGCTGGGCCGGAAAAAACAACGCTGTTATCATCGAAGACAATTACGATTCCGAACTGACTGTCTCGAGAAAGCTGGAGGATTCTCTATATTCATTGAGAGACGGAGTCGATGTCATATATCTTAATACATTTTCAAGAACTGTTGCACCTTCAATGAGGATCGGATATATGATACTTCCCCAATCTCTTGAAGAGCTGTTCAATAAGAAGCTGGGATTCTATTCCTGTCCGGTTCCGATCTTTGACCAGTATGTTCTTGCAGAACTGATAAAAAACGGAGATTTCGAAAGACATTTAAACCGTGTGAGAAGAAAACGCCGCGTTGATGGTGAAAGTATTTCATAAAATGTGATATCATATCGTTGAAGCTGAATTTAAGCAGAAATCGTTAACAGAAGACGGGGGTTATATATGTTCGGTATCACGTCTGAAACCATATATAAACAATTACGGAATAACTATATCGGAAACATAGTGCTCATAGGCACAGGTGCTCTGATATGTCTTGTGTTGGGTATTATGTTCGGGACTAATCTGGGATGGACTCATATTCTTACGCTTGTTTTCTTGTTTCTGCTGCTGATCTGTGCTGTTTTTATAGTGATGAATCTTACGCATGTCTTTAATGTAAAAGACCACCCGGTGCTCATTGCATGCGGCGGTGCGGACAGGCTGGCTTTACGGATCAACAACGGTATCAGAAATCCCGTATATCTGGCCTATTCTCTCGATGGTAAGGAATCGATAGTTACACTCATCACAGATGATTTTATAGTATCCGGAAACGAATGGACAAACATTATGGAGCTGAAAAACATCAGGACCATCAAGCCCTCTTTCATACCGAGAAGGGTGGTCATCATGTTAGGCAATCCTCTGGTAGCGATCCCGGGAACTTTGATGGTAAATAAGATGACCGATGCATATTACACATCAAAGGGGATCACTTCCGAAACAAAATTCGATTATCTTGCTATCACTGATATATACGGAAATGAGAAAAGCTACGGTGTACAGCATAAGGATATGGAAAAAGTACTCCTGTTTCTGCTCTCGATAAATGATCAGATCCGGATCATTACTTAAAGAAAATGTTCCGGAAGCGATATAGAGTATGTTGACGGCGGCTTGAAAGAGCCGCCGCCATTTGCTATAATCGGCTCGATGAACAGTCGAATATCACAGAATAAACAGTTGAAATAATGGAAGAAGCGTTATTAAAAAACACAATACATGAAAAAACGGATATCTGCGTGATCGGTGCAGGTCATGCGGGCTGCGAGGCTGCGCTTGCCTGCGCGAGATCGGGGCTTAACACTGTAGTGTTTACGGTGAGTGTGGACTCCATTGCACTGATGCCCTGTAATCCCAATGTAGGCGGTTCTTCGAAAGGCCATCTTGTAAGGGAACTGGATGCCATGGGCGGTGAGATGGGGCATGTGATAGACAGGACATTCATACAGTCCAAGATGCTCAACGTTTCCAAGGGACCGGCTGTGCATTCGCTTCGTGCCCAGGCTGACAAAGCCGAGTATTCACGCGCCATGCGCAAGGTGCTTGAAAAACAGGAGAACCTGCGCATCAAGCAGGCAGAGATCTGCGAGATCGATGTAAGCGAAGGAAAGATACGCGGAGTGCGTACCAATACCGGTGCGTATTATGAATGCAGTGCGCTGATCATCTGTTCCGGAACCTATCTGAAGGCACGCTGTCTTACAGGTGAATGCATTACACATACAGGACCGAACGGTCTGATGGCTGCAAACAGCCTGTCTGCATCGCTCATCGAAAACGGCGTGGAGCTGCAGCGTTTCAAGACCGGAACGCCTGCGCGTATGTCGCGCTCCAGTATAGATTTTGATAAGATGCAGGTACAGCACGGTGATGAAAGAGTAGTTCCGTTTTCTTTTTCAACGGATCCTGAAAGCGTGCAGATAGAGCAGGCTGACTGTTATCTGACTTATACCAATGAAAAGACACATGAGATAATCCGCGCCAATCTCGACCGTTCGCCGATCTATGCAGGCGTCATAGAGGGCACGGGACCCAGATACTGTCCGTCTATAGAAGACAAGGTGGTCCGGTTTGCGGAGAAGGAGAGACATCAGGTCTTTGTGGAACCTGAAGGCCTGCATACCGATGAGATGTATATAGGGGGCATGAGTTCATCTCTTCCCGAGGATGTGCAGCTGGCAATGTACAGAACCGTTCCGGGACTGGAACACTGCCATATAGTAAGGAATGCGTATGCCATAGAATATGACTGTCTTGCTTCGGGCCAGCTGAAGCTGAACCTGGAACTTAAAAACATCTCCGGTATTTTCTGCGCCGGTCAGTTCAACGGCAGCAGCGGTTATGAAGAGGCAGCAGCGCAGGGACTGATGGCAGGCATAAATGCCGTTAGGTATATTAAGCAGGAAAAGCCGCTGATCATAGACAGATCGGAAGCATATATAGGCGTGCTCATAGATGACCTTGTTACGAAAGAACATCATGAGCCTTACCGTATGATGACGAGCCGTGCGGAATACAGACTTCTGCTCCGACAGGACAATGCGGATCTGAGACTTGCACATTACGGCTATGAAGCAGGACTTGTCACTGATGAGTTTTATGAGCGTGTCCGGAAAAAACAGCAGCTGATAAACAGTGAGACTGTGCGTATGCATGAGACTTTTGTAGGCGCGGGTGCAGAGGTCATAAGTTTTCTGGAAAAACATGAAAGCTCGCCGGTAAAAAAGAGTACTTCTCTCGCGGAACTCATATGCCGTCCGGAACTGACATATGAAAACGTGGCAGAGCTTGATCCCGAACGTGAAAACGTATGGGAAGGATATGATGCGGATGAACGTCTTAAAAAAGAAGTGATCGATCAGATCAACATACAGATAAAATATGAAGGCTATATACGCCGACAGGAAGCACAGGTAAAGCAGTTCAAACGTATGGAGAACCGCATGATACCTGAAGACATTGATTACGATAGAGTAGAAAGCCTGAGACTGGAAGCAAGGCAGAAGCTTAAAAGCCTGCGGCCGGCCAACGTAGGACAGGCTTCACGTATAGCAGGAGTCAGTCCTGCCGACATTTCGGTATTGCTGGTGTATCTGACTTCCAACGAGAGAGGCTGATACAGGAAAGGAGATAGTTATGTCCCTTAAAGCAGCTTTTATGGTACCGCATCCGCCGATGATAGTTCCCGCCGTAGGCAGAGGTGATGAGGCGCAGGTACAGAAGACCATTGATGCTTATGAGAAAGTTGCTGATGAGATCGCGGACTTAAAGCCGGATACCATCATTATCTCCAGTCCGCATTCTATAATGTATTCCGATTATTTTCATATATCACCGGGTGCACATGCAAAGGGCAGCTTTGCACGTTTCGGTGCGCCGCAGGTCAGTTTCAGTGAAGATTACGATAAGGCACTTGTGGAAAAGCTGGAAGAATATGCAGCTTCTGAAGGCCTGCCGGCAGGTACGATGGGAGAGCGTGATGCATCCCTGGATCACGGCACCATGGTACCTCTTTATTTTATCAGGAAAAAATACAGCGGCGGAAAGATAGTGCGCATCGGACTTTCAGGTCAGCCCTATACCGCGCATTATAAACTGGGGCAGCTTATAAACAGGGCAGCAGAGGAACTCGGAAGAAATGCGGTATATGTAGCGAGCGGTGATCTTTCACATAAACTGCAGGATTACGGTCCCTACGGTTTTGCAGAAGAAGGTCCCGAATATGACAGACGCATAATGGAGGTATGTTCACGTGCAGCCTTCGGAGAGCTTTTTGATTTTGATGAAGCCTTTTGCGATAAAGCAGCGGAATGCGGTCACCGTTCTTTTGTGATGATGGCCGGAGCGCTTGACGGAATGGAAGTGACAGCCACACAGTATTCACATGAGGATGTGACGGGTGTAGGCTACGGGATCATCAGTTTTTATCCGACAGGAACAGTTTCGGAAAACAGAAAGTTTCTGGATATCTATCTGAAGAAGCGCCGTGATGCGCTTGCAGTAAAAGCTGATGCTTCGGATGCATATGTAAAGCTGGCAAGAAAGACCATTGAGACATATATCCTGGAAGGAAGAAAGCCTGTGATATCGAAAGATATCCCTGCCGAGATGAAAGAGAGGAAAGCGGGTGCTTTTGTTTCCATACACAAATATGGACAGCTGCGAGGCTGTATAGGTACTATTCTTCCGGTAACGGAGTGTATAGCACAGGAGATCATCAACAATGCTGTCAGTGCATCGACCGAGGATCCGCGTTTTGATGCGATCACTGCCGATGAGCTGGAATGGCTGGAGATAAATGTTGACATACTCGGCGATCCCGAGGATATATCAGGGCCTGAAGAACTGGATGTAAAACGCTACGGTGTTATAGTTACAAAGGGTCACAAACGGGGCCTTCTCCTTCCCGATCTGGACGGCGTTGATACTGTTGAAGAGCAGATATCGATCGCAAAAAGAAAAGCCGGGATCGCTCCCGGCGAAAAGGTAACGCTTCAGAGGTTTGAAGTGGTAAGGCATTATTGAGGATCATAAAACGATAAAGAACGATAAAGCTAAAAACCAGAGTATGAAAAAGATTATAATCATAATGATCAATGTGCTGATCATGGCTATCATATTGACTTTTGTTGTTCTCTACTCCGGCTATGAAAGCAGGGAGTTTTACCGTAGACAGATAGAACACTTCGAACATACAACAGTTACAATGGAACAGGTGACGGAGAATTATCTGCAGGGAGAGCAGAGCGTCTGTGACGTATGGGCACACTATATCAACAGCAGGAGAATGACCCTGGAAGAAGCGATCGCTTATATCAGCGCATCGCATGTACTTGCGAATACTTCCGCACACCTGATCAATCCCGATACACTTACGGGTCTGTCTACGCGCCAGAAACAGGGAACAGAAGATGACCGTATCGTATCCTATCAGCGCCTGGCACTCCTTGAGAACGTGAATTGGCATGAGGAGATAGGAAAGTCCGTTAACATGACACGTGCCTATACAAACCCGATGAATGGCGAACAGTCACTGGCTTTCTGTAACAGTGTTACGCTGTATGATCCGAAAAGCGATACTTCAGGTACTGCGATCCTGCTTCGCGTGATCCCGATCTCAGCGCTGGAACAGAGATGGGTATTTCCGCAGAGCGAATTGGTAAATGCCGAGCTGTCCATGATAGATGCCAATGGGGATTATGTCCTTAAAGGAAGCAGCTTTAAGAACTCCGATTTTTTTGAGTTTTATAAATCATATAATCCGACAGATCCGGAATCATCGGAAAAACTCTTTGACAGTATAACTTCATCGACGGGGTCCATTTCCATGCTCAACTCGCATGGAGAGGAGTGCATACTTGCCTATACCCCGGTATCATCGACTGCGGGATGGACCCTGCTTTGACTCGTGCCCGCAGGGGATCTTCGGCCGGAAACAGGAAACTGGCTGCTGTTCGGAGTTGTTTTCATCGGCCTGCTGCTCCTCTTCCTCTGTGATATGTTATATGTGCTTTATTTAAATAAGCGCCTGCAGATCACGGCAGTAGAAGCAGAGTCGGCAAACAAGGCAAAGACAGATTTTCTTTCTACCATGTCCCATGACATCCGTACTCCCATGAACGCTATCATAGGTCTTACAGCCATTGCCGAGAAAAATCTCGGGGATGTGGGATCAACAAAGGACAGCCTCAGGAAGATAAGTCTTGCAGGCAATCATCTGCTGACACTGATCAACGATATCCTGGATATATCGAAGGTGGAAAGCGGAAAACTGAAACTGAGTCCGCTGACCTTTTCCATAGTGGAAACGGTTGAGAATCTCGTAAATATCTCACAGCCGATGATCAAGGAAAAGAATATAGAATTCAGTTTTCATATTGATAAGATAGAGAAAGAATACCTCTATACAGACCAGCTGCGACTGAACCAGATCTATATCAATATACTTTCCAACGCCATCAAATACACTGAACCCGGCGGGAGTGTCAGTGTGGATATGCGTGGATAAGATGAGCACGGCTGCAAAAGGCAGTTATACAATGATCTTTATGGATATACAGATGCCGGAGATGAACGGTCTGGATGCGACCAGAGCGATCAGGAAACTGGAGGATCCATGGGCGGCATCCATACCTATCGTTGCAATGACGGCAGATGCATTTTCCGAAAATGTCACGGAATGTCTGGACGCCGGAATGAATGGGCATATTGCAAAACCGATAGATATAAAACTCGTCATTAAGGAAATCAGAAGAATAAAGGAAGGAAGAGGATGAGGCAGGCGGTCTTTTCAGTCGGAACCGGTGAAATGAGCGTGGATGAAGCAGTTGCTGCCTATGGCTCTTTTACCCAGTGACAGACCTGCATCCTCATTGTCTTTTTAATGTATATATAGTATAATATCTTGCGACTGCCGAAAGAAGCGGCATTCCGGGAAAGGAGTTCTATAATGGCAAGCAGCATAAGTTTACAGAGACTCATCGATAAGATGAAGCTCACAAATCTTACAGAAGATATAGATATTTCAAAAAAGAAGATAACCCAGCCGGATATAAACCGTCCGGCAATACAGATGACGGGATATTTCGAGCATTATGACTCTACCCGTCTGCAGATAGTGGGATTCGTGGAGTACAGCTATATGCAGTCCCTGACGGAAGAACGCCAGAGAGAGATATACAGCCAGATCCTCAATCATCCCACCCCTGCTTTTGTTTTCTGCCGTGATCTGCAGCCGGATGCAATATTCCTGGAAATGGCGGAAAAATATCAGGTACCCCTGCTCATGACGTCAAAAGCTACTTCTACTTTTATGGCAGAGGTCATCAGGTGGCTCAATTCCAAGCTGGCTCCCATGGTCACGGTGCACGGAGTACTGGTGGATGTATATGGTGAAGGCGTGCTTATAACCGGTGAAAGCGGCATAGGTAAGAGCGAAGCGGCACTGGAGCTGATAAAGAGAGGACACCGTCTGGTTTCGGATGATGTGGTGGAACTGAGAAAGGTAAGTGAGAATACACTGATAGGTACTGCACCTGCCGTTACCAAGCATTTCATAGAGATAAGAGGTATAGGCATAGTTGATGTGAAGACCCTTTTCGGTGTGCAGAGCGTAAAGGAAGATCAGGAGATAAACCTGGTCATCAAGCTTTCGGAATGGTCCAAAGATAAGGAATATGACCGCGTCGGAATGGAGGAGGAGTATACCGAATACCTTGGTACCAAGGTGGTATGCCACAATATCCCTATCCGTCCCGGACGTAATACGGCGCTGATCTGCGAGTCCGCAGCCATCAATTACAGGCAGAAGAAAATGGGTTATTACGCTGCTCAGGAGCTTTATAAGAGGATGCAGGCGTCCCTGGAAACCAAGGAGGAGGAATAACACATGGGAAAATATGTATTCGGTGTTGACTTAGGCGGGACCACCGTAAAACTCGGACTTTTTGAAACCGAAGGAAAACTGCTGGAAAAATGGGAGATCCCTACACGTAAAGAAGATAACGGCAGCAGGATCCTTCCGGATATAGCAGCTTCCATAAAAAAGAAGATGAGCGATAAAGCTCTTGATAAAAACGACATTGCAGGCGTCGGGATAGGTGTACCCGGACCCGTCGACGGAAACGGAGTGATCTATAAAGCCGCAAATCTGGGCTGGGGAAAGTTTTCCGTAAAGGAAGAACTGGCGGTCCTTCTGGGCGGTATACCCGTGGAAGCCGGCAATGATGCGAATGTAGCTGCCCTCGGAGAGATGTGGAAAGGCGGCGGTGAAGGTTATACCAATCTGGTAGCTGTTACACTGGGAACAGGTGTCGGCGGAGGCATAATAGTGAACGGCCGCATACTTACCGGTGCTACCGGTGCAGGCGGTGAGATAGGACATATACATCTCGAGGATAATGAAACTGACAGTTGCGGCTGCGGAAACTGCGGCTGTCTGGAGCAGTATGCATCCGCAACGGGAATAGCCAGACTGGCAAGGAAAAAGCTGGCAGCTACGGATGCTCCCAGCTCCATGAGAAGCCATAAGGATATTTCCGCCAAGACCGTATGGGATGCGGTAAAAAACGGTGACGCGCTGGCGACGGAAGTTGCAAAAGAATTCGGTGAATATCTTGGCAAAGGGCTGGCAGCCATTGCCTGTGTGGTAAATCCCGAGATCTTTGTCATAGGCGGCGGAGTATCCAAGGCAGGAGAGATACTTCTCGATTACATACGCGAACCGTATAAAAAATATGTTTTCCACGCCAGCAGGGATACGGAATTTGCTCTTGCAGCGCTCGGAAATGACGCCGGTATCTACGGATCGGCAAGGCTGGTACTGGGCTGATGACAGCCGGGATCCCGGAAAAGCTTAAAGAATGCGGTCTGGGCGTTAAGACAGATGCGCCGATGAAGGACTATACTACCTTCGGTGCCGGAGGATGTGCAGCTGTACTGGCTACGGCAGACAGTGAAGAGGCGCTGACAGCGGCAGTGGATATGCTGGAAGAGACGCAGACAGACTGGTTTTTACTCGGAAATGGTTCCAATATCCTGGTGGCAGACGCCGGCTATGACGGGGTGATGCTGAAGCTGGGAGAGGGATTCGAGAGGATAATAACAGATAAAACTAAGATAATTGCAGGCGGTGCAGTCATGCTGTCAAAGGTTGCCAGAGCGGCGGAGACAGAAAGCCTTACGGGGCTTGAGTTTGCGTCAGGCATACCGGGAACGGTGGGCGGAGCCGTGACCATGAATGCGGGTGCCTACGACGGAGAGATGAGGGATGTCGTGACGGAGGCCCGTATTTATTTTCCGGGAAAGGGAGTAGAGACGCTGAAGACGGAGGAGTTGCATTTCGGCTACCGGCACAGTGTGCTGAAGGAGGAACGCGGAGTCCTTATCTCGGCTGTGCTCGGCTTGCAATTTGGCATAAAAAAAGATATTATAGACAAAGTGGCTGAGCTGACGCGACGGCGCAGGGAAAAACAGCCGCTTGAGTATCGCAGTGCGGGATCAACCTTCAAACGTCCCGAAGGCTCATTTGCCGGCAAACTTATAATGGAAGCCGGTCTGGCAGGATATACCTGCGGCGGGGCCTGTGTATCGGAGAAACATTGCGGCTTTATCATAAACAGGGAAAATGCAACGGCATCCGATATTTATGAAGTGATCAAAACCGTACAGGGGAGAGTAAAGGAGCATTCCGGATACGAGCTGGAGCCGGAAGTCATACTCCTTGGTGATTTTTCGAAAAAATGATGGACTCATACGAAGAGCGCAGGGTCGCGCCCAGAGGCAGAAGAAATAAAAAAAGAGGCGGCCCGGTATATTTTGATATATTGGTGATCATAGCGGTCTACCTGACGGTTGCAGGATTTGCCGGACTGAAAGATCTGTACTCGATAGTGGAGCCGGGTACTGTTTTTTATTGTGTATGTCTGGTCACTTCCATAGTGACAAATGCCGCACCGTTTCTGTTTTTCATGGTGGCCGGGGCAAAGATACTTCCAAAGGAAGAAACCACGAGATATAACTTAAAGCACAGGATTCTGCCGCTTTTACTGCTGCTGCTGATCTTTTCGTTCCTGTATTACCAGAGCGATGTGAGGCTGGGCAGGGACGAGCTGAACCTGGGCAACTTTTTCCTGGACCTGTATGCGAGGGATCGTGTGATCCCGTTTTCCTATGTATACGGATTTCTCGGATTTCTTATAGTTCTTCCGCTGCTCAGGCCCATGGCACAGAACATGAGAGACAGGGATTTTGTTTATCTGTTTATCATGGTTTTCGTACTGGAAAGTGTTCTGCCTTTTATAGACGATCTGTTTTTCATCCACAGATACGAACTGAATCCGAATATAAAGCTGAGTTGGCTGCTGAATTATACAGTTATCTATCCTCTGGCCGGATATTTCGTGCAGCAGAGGGCTGACAGAAAGAATTGTTTCAAGCTGCTGGCGTGGACCTGGAGCTTTACCGTAATGTGGTTTATACTGGTGATCTGGCGTAGTTATGAGTATGTGATGCATACAGAATATATCACGACTTTCATGGGATATCACAGTCAGCTGTATTTCCCCATGAGCCTTGCTTTCTTTACAAGCGTAAGGCTGATATTCGAATCGAAACACCGCAGCCGCGTGCTCTCACAGATAGCGGCGACAGGAGTCGGTATTTATTTTGCGCAGGACTTTTTCAATAATCGCGGCGGTGTGTTTGCCGAATGGCGTTTTAAGATACTGAATGTCAATCTGGGAATGGGTATGCTGTTTGCGTTCCTTCTGTGGGCACTCATCATCTGTCTGATAGTAGGTGTAGTCACCTGGATACTGCAGCGGCTGTATGCAGCCATTATGAGGAAAGAATAATGCGTTTTGTAGTAGTTACGGGAATGAGCGGAGGCGGTAAACGTACCGCCATGAAGATGCTGGAGGACATGGGATTTTACTGTGTTGATAATCTGCCCGTGCCTTTGATAGAACGTTTTATAGAACTGATAAACACTCCGGGCGGCGAGATCTCCAAAGTAGCTCTGGGACTGGATGTGCGGGCGGATCAGAACTTTGCGGAAGCGGAAGAAGTACTGAAACGTATGAATAAAGCCGGTTACCAGATGGAGATCATCTTTATGGACGCTTCGGACGAGATCCTGATCAAGCGTTATAAAGAGACCAGACGAAAGCATCCTGTTTCCGGGGACGGCAGTCTGGAAGACGGTATCAAGAAGGAAAGAAAAATATTAAAGAGCGTGAAATCCCACGCCGACTATGTTTTTGACACATCAAGTCTTCTGACCAGAGAACTGAAAGAAGAGCTGGACCGCATATTCCTTCAGAATAAAGAGTATAACAGCCTGATCGTACGCGTGGTATCTTTCGGTTTCAAATACGGCATACCGAACGATGCGGATCTGGTATTTGATGTACGTTTCCTGCCGAATCCCTTCTATATTGACGAACTGAAAAATCTTACCGGTAATGACAGTGCCGTGAAGGATTATGTCATGAGCTTTAAGGAGGCGGGAAAGTTTTTGAAGAAAGTCTGTGATCTGCTGGAATTTCTCCTGCCTAACTATGTTAAGGAAGGCAAGCATCAGCTGGTGGTAGCCGTGGGATGTACCGGCGGCAAGCATCGAAGCGTTACCCTTGCCAACGAGATATATGACCGTCTGAAAGAAAAAGGAGAATACGGACTCACTGTTTCTCACAGGGACGAAAAGAGAGTATGAGTTTTACTTCCCAGATAAAAGAAGAGATATCGCAGATATCCGACAGTGCAAGACATTGCAGGCTGGCGGAATTGGCGGCTATCAGCGTCTTTGAGATGGAAAACGCGGCTGACGGAAGCCTTTGTTTTAAAGCAGAACAGCCTTTTATCAGACAGACACTTGTAATGCTTTTGTCAAAACTATATAATATACAGGATGCTGTCCCGGAAAGCGGCCGTATCGTTATAAAGAAAGATACAGCGGATATCGCCGAATCGCTGAAGATAAACGAGGCGGATGCCGGTGTGGTTTCAGGGCTTCTGCTCAGACAGAGCTGCTGTAAGCGGGCGTATCTGCGGGGGATGTTCCTTTGCGGCGGATCGGTAAGTGATCCCAGAAAAGGCTATCATCTGGAGATAGTATGTCAGAAGGAAGAGACCGCGGATCAGCTGTGCGGCGTATTTGCGGATTTTGAAGTACAGGCCAGGAAAACAGCGAGAAAAGGCCGTACGCTGGTTTATATAAAGGAAAGCGAAGCAATATCGGAGGCGCTGAACATCATAGGGGCGCACAGATCATTGATGGAGCTTGAGAATCTGCGGATCGAAAAGGATATAAGGAACGACACCAATCGCAGGGTGAACTGTGATACCGCGAATATCGAAAAGATGCTGGCAGCGTCAAACAGGCAGCTGGAAGATATCAGGTTTTTAAAGAATCACGGACTTTTAGGCTCGCTGCCTGAAGGATTAAAGGAGATGGCGGAAGTAAGGCTCGAATATCCGGAACTTAAACTTAACGATCTCGGAGCACTGATGGATCCCCCGATAGGGAAATCGGGTGTAAATCATAGATTGCGCAGGCTTTCGAAGCTTGCAGAAGAGGAGAGGAATAAATGATTGAAAAGACTGTTACTGTAAAAAACGAAGCCGGGCTGGATCCCGGGCGTATAGCTGTTATGGTGCAGACAGCGTGCAAATTCGAAAGTTCGGTTCATTTAAAAAACGAAGAACGTAAAGTAAATGCCAAGAGCATCATGGGTATGATGAACATGGCCGTGCCCAAGGGCAGGGAAGTGACCATCATTGCCGAAGGACCCGATGAGGCAGAGGCAATTGCTGAGATGGAAAAGCAGTTCTGATCGTTATCTGCGAGGAGCCTTTGTTTATCTGATCACATACATGCAGATAAGGCCGAGTATCGTAAGGTGTACGGGGTAAAAGATGTAGAAGAAATACTTGTTCTGCCTGCCGCGTTTGCCGTTATAGAAAAGAATGGGGATGCAGGCGATGAGTGCGTACCATTCTCTCAGGCTTGAGAGCAGCAGGACCAGGCAGCATACAGGCATCTGCAGATAGCGTTTATCTTTCAGGAGCCAGGCAGCGCAGATGGCAAGGATGCCGACAGCGTGGTAATCGGTCTCAAGAAATTCAGCCGCCAGGCAGAAAAGGGCCGTCACCCCGCAGCTTAATAAAACAGCATAACTTATGGCAGCAGCATGATCTTTAATGATACTGCTGCTTTTTTTATGCACTTCGTCCATGATCCAAATGGCGATAAAGCCCAGAGCCAGTGTAAAAAAGACATTCTGGTACGAAAGATCAAGATATTTGTTTTTGAAAGCCATATCAAAGGGAACCTCCGAGATAAGAGAGAACAGGAGCAGGCGGAACAGATATTTTTTCCTGTCTCTTGTGTGCCGGTATCCTTCTATAAGAAGAAATATAAAGATAGGGAAAGCGATACGGCCTATGTTCCGTAAAACGTTATACAGAGTAACAACCGGACCATAGCCTCCGGAAAGTCTGTAATAATGTCTGACAACAGTTGCTCCGATATGATCTGTGAGCATCGTAACGATGGCGAGCCATTTCAGCACGGCACCGGATATACCTTTTTTAGACTGCATGTTTTTTCTCCAAAAAAATCCTCCCAAAAAGGGAGGATGCCAGGCTGACCCCGTCGGGTCTGCCTGGCATAAATTATGAAAAAGTTTTGTTATAGTCGTTTTAGGATCTCAAGGTTTTTCTCTTTCGATGTTTTTATATTACAGTACATATTTGGCAAAACAATGATTATCAATTTAACGATTCTAAAACGATTTGTGAACAAAATATTAACAAGTTACAGCTGATTTTACATGGTTTCCGGCTGGGGAAAATCTATGCCGAAAGTATCAACCGTCATGGTCTTGATACGCTGGTCCTGGAGCGGTCTGTCATTATAATCCGTCTGTGTTCCCGCGATCTTGTCTATTACTTCCAGACCTTCAAATACCTTGCCGAAAGCGGCATAATCACCGTCCAGATGAGGAGAGTCCTTGTGCATTATGAAGAACTGGCTCCCGGCTGAGTTTGGCATCATGGACCTGGCCATGGAAAGTACGCCTTTTGTGTGCTTCAGATCGTTTTTGAAGCCGTTATGTGCGAATTCGCCGCGGATACCGTAACCGGGGCCGCCCATACCCGTTCCTTCCGGATCTCCGCCCTGCAGCATAAAGCCTTTTATCACTCTGTGGAAGATCAGACCGTTATAAAAGCCTTTATTTATCAGACTGATAAAGTTGTTAACCGTGTTGGGTGCTATCTCGGGATACAGCTCCGCTTTCATCACGTCGCCGTCTTCCATCGTTATAGTTACTATAGGATTCTGTGCCATTTATCTTACCTCCGAAAATATATTTACGGTTAAGATTATAATATAAAATGGCGTTTCATACAAATAAAAAAGCCGCGGAGTGCGCGGCTTTTTTACTTTATAGGAAATTCCTCTGGAATTTCCATAAAGCAAAAAGCCCTCCGGGCGGGATGCGCACTCGCGCGAGAGGAAAATGTTGCCTTCGGCAACCGCGCGAGGCGTCGGCGTTCCGCAAGCGGAACGCTTTGTTCTTACATGCCCATACCGCGTGAGGCATGGGTTTTGGGAGTGTGTTTGTTAGAGTGATCGCGGATAACAACAATCTCGCTTCTGCGATCGTGCAGGTTGGTCTTCTTTTCCTCATCCAGCATATCTTTCAGGGAGAGCTTGCGTTTGTCATGCTTGTCCATACGACGGTCCACTACGGCCTTATCGTTGATAATGACGGTATCGGGTTTTGACAGATCGATAAGCGCCAGAGCGGTATTCTTTCGTTCTATTCCTCTCTGGGTGCTCTTTGTCTGTCCAAAGACCTCCTTATTGGCATATTTTTCCGCGCTTTCGTAAAGCTTGTGCATTTCATCGAAAAGGATCTGTGCCGCAAATCCGTCATCGAGACTGAGAGAATTCTTTGTTTCATTTCTTATACGTTCATCAAAGCCCTGAGCCCTGGCACAGGTTAAGACACGGGTAACTGCTTCTTTCATTTCCTTATACTCGGGTGAATCCCTGTGGAAAGTAGGATTGTCCTCAAGCATCTTTTTTTCAATATCTCTGATCGAACGGAGCTTATCTTCAAGCCCCTGATAGAATTTGGAAGTTTTTTCTGCATCAGTTAAACGGATGCGGGTGGGATCGCTTTGTTCGGCAAAAGCCACATAGTTTGCTTTGCATTGAGCGTAAACGTCACTCATTCCTTTACAGTACATATGGCTGTTCTCCAGCATATCGCCTGCTGCATTTACCATATAGCGGGCCTGTTTCATCATGTTTTCATCCAGGTAGTGAGCCGAAGTCATGCCCATCTTGGCCTGAACGGGCGGTTTCTGCATGGCCATGGACTGCATATTCTGACGAAACTGTTCAAGCATGGGGAGGAAGCCGTTAAGACACATGTTTGCATTGGCATTGCTCATACCGGTCTGGATCAGACCGCCAAGGATGGCATCCATTTCTTCCCAGGTGTGGGCATTCTGGGCTTCTTCCCTGAAGCCTGCGGAGATATCCACAGTGTCGCCTATAGTTACGGGCATGAGGCCCGCTTTTCTTTTTTCACCTACCGCATAACTGTAACTGTAGTCAAATTCCTGGTTTTTATCGGGGTTACAGGCCATATTTATGTATATACCGGTCAGACAGGTATATACTTCATCTCCGAAAGTAGGACCGATATGTCCGCCTCTGTAATCATTGTAAAGCCCGGTCAGCCAGTTTTTGGTAAGATCGGGCGTATTGGGAGGCATTTTATCCAATACGGTTTCCATAATAGGTACAAAGGCTAAAGGATCTTTGACTGTTAATGCGGGATTACCCCAGATATTGAAGATTTCGTTTCCGAATTCAGTGATTCCTGCCATTTTTCTTTCCCCCTTTATTCAAACGGACAGACAGTAGTTGCAGCTCATATCGCTTAAAAATGCCCCTTTTCCCGTCATGATATCAGCATAATAAAATAATAGCATCGCGGGCGATGCAAAAGTGAAGCAAGAAAGCAGGCAGTAATGAAGACGCGGGGACGGTCCTTCTGTCCTCATCCGTTGACTCTGAACATGTCCACAACGGCATCCGCAAGATCCTTTCCGTCAGTCGTATATACCCGGACGTGCACTACAACAACGGTTTTTCCTCTTCTTATCACGTCGGATTCGGCGTATATGACTTTTTCGTCTTTAACATTATAAAGGAAATTTACATAGGAATTCTGAGTTACATAAGGATTTCCGTCTGCCCGGGCCGTTATCCCGGCAGTACAGTCGATCATGGTGTAAAGAAGACCTCCGTGTATCATGCCGTAGGGATTCAGCGAGTTTTCGCTTATTTCAGCCTTCAGCACGCTCTTTTCGGTCGAGACGCTGACCACTTCGATATTATTGTATTCCATAAAGGGGTTCCACCCTTTTTCAAAGCCCATATATCCGGTCATCCTTTCACAGTCTGAAAATGGCCGCTTTCCGGCCCATACAAGCGAGAGTATCATAATCCGGGCTACATTTCAAGAGAAAGGCCGGACATACCGACGCTCAGCAGCAAAAGTATCGGAAAATGAGAGAAAAACCGTAAGACAGTAGACATAAGTCAAGAAAAAACGGCAATAAATGAATAGTGCAAAAAAACAGAGGATATGATATAATGATCACGGTGGATTTTGCCGCCTGACAGGGAGGCAAAAGAAAGAAAAAACAGGGGTATATGGGGGAAAAAAATGGCTACATTATTTGATAAGGCAAAACAGCTTGCCAACAAAATCTCAGACGAGATCAACAAAGATAAGTGGGACTCTAACTGTATCAACACGGCACTTTTCAATGATCAGCCTTATACTAATATCTCTAAGAAGCAGGAAGCAGATGTGATCCCTTTCAGTGATGCGGGGTCGGCAGCGCCTGCTTTTGATCCCATGGCGGGCAATAACAGGCCCAAGGTAAAGGAAACATCCATACCCCCGGTAGTACCGGCAGCACCGGCGTCCCAGCCGGCACCCGCTCCGAACAGCGGATATGTAAAACCCGTATTCAAGTCAAGATTCGGCGGTCCGGGCGGCAGCGGATATACCACATCCAAAGTACCCAACAGCAACGGTCTGTGTTCCCTGGCAGATCTGCCCATAGTAGACAGATCCCAGTCAATCAGCAGTATAGGAACCGTTGAGGCTAACAGGTTACTTGCTGAACAGGCCGAAAAAGAAAAAGCGGCACAGGCACAGGCTGCACCGGTACAGCCGGCAGCAGTACAGCAGCCGGTGGCAGCCCAGCCGGTACAGGCAGCAGCTCCCGCAAGCGAGTCAACAGAGCGCTGCTACTATGTTACTATAAAACATACCAAGACCTATCCCGAGCCCGGGAGCATGGTAATGATGAGAATGTGTGACAGCAAATATGTCTGGACAGACGAGGCGGGTGAAGATCAGAAGCCGGCATTTAAGGTCTGTCCGAATTGCGGAAAGAAAGCAGGATATACCGAAACGGAGATGGATTAACATCTCTGTTTTTATAGTAAGCGCAGAAAGCGGCCAAAATCCGGAGCAGTAAGCAGCAAAACTAAAAAGGTTTTGTCGTTCACCATAACATAAAGGATAAATAAATTGAAAAACAGGATCATACGTATAATTACAGCGTTCATGGCTGCCGCCGTATTGCTGGCCGGCTGCGGGAAAACAGAGCTTCCGCAGACACAGTCAAAGCCGGAAGAAAGCATTACGGCAGAGCCCGGCGTTACACCTGAAGAAGCGGAGCCGACCGAAGCTCCCAAGCCGACAGAAGAGCCCACACCTACGGAGGCGCCCGCAGAGGACAACGGACTGGTAGATGTACGTCTTGCCATTAAAGGAACTGTTCCCGAAAGTGAAGCAATGGCCTTTACAAGGGATATGCGGGTGGGCTGGAACCTTGGAAACACTTTTGATGCAAGGGACAGCGACTGCGCGGACGAGATGGATTATGAGACCGTCTGGAGCGGTGCAAAGACCACAAAAGAGCTTATACACACCATGAAGGAAGCGGGCTTCAATACGATCCGTGTTCCCGTGTCCTGGCACAATCATATAGATGCGAACAACAGGATCAGTGAAAAATGGATGGACCGTGTCGAGGAAGTAGTTGGCTGGATCACAGATGAAGGAATGTATGCCATCATCAACATACATCATGATGATGATTATTACTATCCTTCTTATGCCAGACTGGACAGCGGAAAGAAATATCTGAAAGATATATGGACTCAGGTAGCTGAACGTTTTGCGGATTATGACGAGCATGTTATCTTCGAGACCATGAACGAGCCCAGACAGGTCGGGACCGACTATGAATGGTGGATAGCTGACAAGGAAGCCGATTATGCAAAAGAATGTTTTGACTGCATAAACCAGCTCAACCAGGTCGCAGTGGATACCATCAGGGCAAACGGCAAGGGACACAACAACGAAAGATATATCATGGTGCCCGGATACTGCGCAGCCCCCGAATTTGAGATGTATAAGGACTTTAAGGTACCCGACGATCCCGGTGCTGCGGATCATATCATCATTTCCGCGCATGCCTATACTCCTTATGATTTTGCGCTCAACAAGAGCGGAACGAGCGAGTTTTCTATCAAAGGACAGAAGGGTACCGGCGACATCGATTATTTTGTAAGGGGTCTGCACAGAACCTTTATAATAAAGGGAATACCTGTTGTGATAAGCGAATGGGGCTCCCTTGATAAGAAGAACCTTGAATCAAGACTTGATTTTACGGCATACTATGTGACAATGGCAGCAAATTACGGCATGCCGACAGTTATCTGGGACAACAATGCATACAACACCGACGGAGAGAATTTCGCTATCATCAACAGGGAAACGCTGGAATGGAGATTTCCCGAGATAAGGGATCAGCTGATCTATTCCGCGTCGCAGGGATGGGGTGAATGATCTATGCAATACAGAAAAGACAAAAAAGGTGAGGATATTTCCATACTCGGCTACGGCTGCATGCGTTTTTCCAGAAGCGGTGCGTCCATAGATGTGGAGAAAGCCGGAAAAGAGCTGATGGCAGCGCTGGATGCGGGTGTCAATTATTTTGATACTGCATATATCTATCCGGGAAGTGAAGCGGCACTCGGTGAGATAATGGAAAAATATCAGTGCAGGGACCGCATGAAGATAGCGACAAAGCTGCCGCAGTATCTCATTACGAATACCACACAGATAGAGAAGTATTTTCAGGAGCAGCTGACGAGACTTAAGACAGATCACATCGATTATTATCTGATGCATATGCTTACGGACGTTGCATCCTGGAGAAAGCTGGTGGCTCTGGGCATCAAGGACTGGATAGAAGAGAAGAAGAAAAGCGGAGCCATAAGGAATCTGGGATTTTCCTTCCATGGCAATTCCGATATGTTCATACAGATCCTTGATGATTATGACTGGGACTTCTGTCAGATACAGTACAACTATCTTGACGAACATACTCAGGCCGGTGTTAAAGGCCTGAAAGCTGCCGGAGAAAAGGGAATCCCCGTGATCATCATGGAACCTCTGAGAGGCGGTAAGCTGGTGGATATGCTTCCCGAGAAGGCAAAGAAACATATCGCGCAAAACGAGCGTAAATATACGCCTGCAGAATGGGCATTCCGCTGGCTGTGGAATCAGCCTGAGGTTACCTGTGTGCTGTCAGGCATGAATTCCATGGAAATGGTACAGGAGAACTGCCGTACGGCTTCGGATTCCACGCCGGGCATGTTCACAGAGGACGACTTCAAGCTGATCGGAGAAGTAAAGGCAATGATACAGGAAAATATCAAAGTAGGCTGTACCGCCTGTCGTTACTGTATGCCCTGTCCGAAAGGTGTGGATATTCCCGCCACATTCCAGTTTTATAATGAGATGTATACGGAAACAAAGAGCTCGGCACGTGCCAATTATATGCAGGTGGTCGGAGCCCGCAAGGAAGCTGCGTTCGCTTCGCAGTGCATAGAATGCGGTAAGTGCGAACAGCATTGCCCGCAGCATATTCCTATCCGTGAGAAATTAAAAGAAGCGGACAAGGCACTGCGTCCGCTTCCGTATAAGATAGCTATCGGAGTATACCGGAAATTCATGATGAGAAAGAGTTAAAAAACGGGGGGCTTTTAAAGCCCCCCGGATCTTTTGGATCATTCTGTTTTTACGCCTTCAAGTCCGTTTACTGTGATATTCTTGTTTACCTTTGCATCGTAGGTGCTGGCTCTCATTATTTCAGTGAAGTCAACTCCTGTAGCTTCGGTCATGGTATCGAATACCTGCTTCATGACTACGGGCATATTGCCGGAGATCTGTGATACTCCGCTGCCGTCCGTACCGCCACCGTAGATATTTACCTTATCGATAGCGGAGAGAGGTTTGGAAACTTCTGCTGCCATCTGGGGCAGGATGTTTACCATCATCTCGATAACGGCTGCACCG
>JAIKYA010000036.1 GCA_024683645.1 Lachnospiraceae bacterium | reverse complement strand
ATCCGGAGATATAATGCCTGCACATATAGTCGATCTTAACGACTGGCAGGTTGATGAATGGCCTTCTACTCCGGAAGGAGAAGAAAGACAGGCTAAGGAAATAGAGCAGATGTACAGGAGACTTTTTGCACATCCTCTTGTCGAAGCCATTACCACCTGGGATTTCAAGGATGGCGCATGGCTGAAAGCTCCCAGCGGATTCCTGCGGCTTGACCTCACAGAGAAACCTTCCTATACGATGCTTAAGAAGCTGGTTGGGGAAGAGTGGCACACAGATCTCAGCCTGACGACGGATGCCGAAGGTTTTGTTCTTGTGGATGCGTTCAAGGGAGATTACAAGATCACTTCGGATAAGGGATCGGCAAATATAAGCCTGACGGACGATAAAGAAACGGTTGTCAGACTGTGATCACGGTAAATTGACCCGGATGTCAGGATTATGTTATAATATCTGCCATGAATATACTCCTGTTTTTTATAATAATCCTGGCTTATATAGTATGTATCGGTATACTGAATGAACGGGTGTTCCGCCTTCAGAGTGATATAGCTTTAATATTCTTTTCACTCCTGCTTTCAGTAGTGCTGCTGATAATGAAATACCTGCTTCCGGAAACGGATATCGGCAGGCATATAGGCAGTCTCGGAGACTTCGGTTTCAGGGAATACCTGATGGACGGTATGCTGTGCTTCATGCTTTTTGCCGGAGCAGGCAAGGTCAATATGGGAAAGTTCAGAAAGAACATAAGGGCAATATCCCTTCTGGCTCTTCTGACTACCCTGCTTTCTTCGTTCTTATACGGCGCCCTGTTTTATCTGGTGGCGTCAGCACTGAAACTTCCAATGGATATCTGGATGTGTATACTTCTCGGCTGCGTGGTGTCCCCTACGGACCCCATCGCGGCTACGGGTATACTCAGCAAGATAGGACTTTCAAAAAATGTCTGTTCCGTCATAGAAAATGAATCGCTTTTCAATGACGGTACGGGTGTTACGCTTTTCATTTTTGTACGTTCGCTTATCATTCACAGTTCGGACAGTAATTTTGCGGTGCTTATGTTCAAGGAGATCGGAGGAGCGGTCTTCGTGGCACTGCTGGTTTCCTATGTCCTGTTTTCACTGATGAAGCTGACCCGGGATCCGGTAAGATATATACTGATCTCGCTTCTGGATGTTTCTTCGGTTTATGTGATATGTGAGCACTTCGGTTTTTCCGGAGTCATCGCTTCGGTGGTCTGCGGCATGTATTTCTCATATGCGATGGATAAGCTGAAACGTACCGTGATAGTAGTGGATCCCGAGAATTTCTATCATGATTTTTGGGAGATACTGGAAAACATCCTGAATGCCATACTCTTCGTAATGATAGGTCTGCTGGTAATCAGTATGAAGATCAGTCCTTATGCGGCGATACTGATACCTGCAGGTATCATCATCCTGATCTTTTCGCGCGGGACAGGTGTGTTCATAAGCAGTGTGCTTACAGGCAAGAACATTCCCGGCAATTATGATCTCCATGAGTATGTGATACTGATGACCTGGTCTGCGTTAAAGGGAGGTCTCTCAATGGCACTGGCCTTTGAAACTGCGGAATACCTTCCCGAGTCTGTATATCAGATATTCTCAAACGTTGCATATTTCACCATATTCTTTACGGTGCTTGTGCAGGGACTCACAATAAAACGCGTATACTTTGCCCTGGAAAAACGTAAGGCCGGAAGGCTCAGCAGAGGGAAAAATGCGGAAAGGAAAAAGTCATGAAGATCATCATCGTAGGACTGGGGCAGACAGGCAATCTGCTGATATCCTCTCTTTCTAACGAGAGTTTTGATGTAACAGTCATAGATAAAGACCGGAAAACGGTTGATGCGGTTACAGACAAGTATAACGTAAACGGAGTTGTAGGCAGCGGGGCATCAAGAGAGACACTGTTGAAGGCCGGTGCCGATACCGCGGATGCGATAGTGGCACTGACCCATGTAGATGAGATCAATCTCTTAAGCTGCATGCAGGCAAAATCCCTGGGAACACGCTTTGCGGCAGCGAGGATACTTCTTCCGGATTTTATCAGTGAAGCCGAAGACCTTAAAAAAGAATATAATATCGATTATCTGATAAAACCCCGTCAGGATATAGCCGAAGAGATCGATAGAAATATAGGCATGCCGGGTTTTACCAAGCTGGAAGGTTTCTGGGGAAACGAAGTGCAGCTCTTAAGTATGAACGTGCTTGATAACAGTCTTCTCAAAGACCGTACCCTTACAGATATCAAGAAATCTCTCGGTTTTGATTTCCTTATCATAAACGTTATGAGAAACGGGAAGATCTATATTCCGAGAGGGGATTTTATGATAGAGAGCGGGGATTCGATAACCGTTGCCATTTCAAAAAAGAATATGGAAGAATCCCTGCAAAAGCTCGGTATAAAACGCAGCAGAGCAAAAAAGATAGTGATCATCGGAGGAAGCAATACCTGTATATACCTGATCGATACATTTAAAAAGAACAGGGATAAGATAACGATACTCGAACATGACAGTTCAAGATGCAGGGAGCTGATGGAGAGATATCCGGATATAAATATTGTTTATGCCGGAGGTGAGACGCTGGAGATACTTGAAGAAGAAAAAGTGGCGACAGCGGATGTGATGATATCCCTTACGGATAATGATGAGACCAATCTGGTTACGAGTATGTACGGCTGGTCCTGTAATATCCCTTCGATCATTACCAGAGTCGACAGACCGGAGCATCTGAAACTGCTTCATAAGGTCAATATCGATATCACCGTATCGCCTGCAGAGCTTTCTGCGATGAAAGCTTTCCGCTTCCTTTTAAGCCATGAAGCCGAGGATGCGGGAAAGGATATAGGAAAGTTCTATCTGCTTGCAGACGGACTGGGTGAGATAATAGAGTTCAGGGCAGGAGAAGATTTCAGGAAACTTGATACAGTTTTTGCGGATAAAGCCTTCAAACTTAAAAAAGACGTACTGGTTACGGCAATCATCAGAGATAACGAACTGATAATCCCTTCAGGAAACACAAGTATCAAAAAGGGAGATCAGGTCATAATCACTTCAACCAGAAAAAACCATATCAGAAGCTTAAATGAGATCCTTTCATGAGATACGCAGGGAAAGGAAGGTAAATGTTCATGAGACATAATAACATGCTGAAACTGACAGGTCTTATCCTCACAGTCTCGCTGATGGCGGCAGGATGCGGAAAGGAACCTGAAGAAGCCGATAATACAAGGACAGAGTCCCATGTCCGCGAGAGAGAAGAAAAGGAAGATAAGGGCGAAGTATCGGAGGAAAAGCCGGAAGAGACTGAGAACACAAAAGAAGGAAGTGCAGAGGAAGGAACTGAAGAGGAAGGTACCAAGGAGGAGACGACAGCGCCTGAAGCAGAGCTTTCCATGCAGAGCGTAGATAATAACGGATCATATTTTGTAAGAGTCGGAGATAAAGTATATTTCAGGAATATTTCCCTGCAGGGACTTGAGGAGGGAGCAATCTTCGGAGAGTTTCTCGGAACGGAAAACGAGCCGGTAAGCTGCCCGCTGCTTGCTTATGATCTGAACAGCAATGAGTGGGAAAAGATAGGAGATATAGAAGGAACGGGTCCGCTCTATGCCTGTCCCGAAGGATTCTATATCGGATACTGCCGGCCCGGTCAGTTTTACGATTACAATGTACAGCTCTACGATATCTCTACGGGAAATCAGGAAGAATACTGCAAGGGCATACCCTGCGGAGTATCGGAAAGCGGTAATATACTCGTAGTCGAGGATTATTCCGGACAGGTCACCATGACCAGGATGATAAAAGAAGGTAAGGAGATCGCAGCTTTCGGCGGAGAAAACATGTTTTATCAGTACTGCGGATTTGCCGGAGAAAACCTTATAATGCTCCTGCGTGACGCGGATGAAAGATATACTGTATGTTCAGCGGATGAAAACGGTAATATCACCGAACTGGGTACACTTGATGAGGAAGCATACGGTTATCCGGAAATAAAGCAGTTCTTTAATGTCGGTGACAAAATATATATAAGTATAGGTTATTTTGAAGGAACGGGACACTTCCTTTCTTCATGGATGGCCGTGGAGGCAGAATGCGGCAAAGCAGGGAGCCTTGCTACGGTGAAGACATTTGAAGATGTCGATTATATGACATACGGAGAGGGTGAAGTTCCGAAGCTTTATATCGACGAGGGCGGAGTGCTCTGTGATGCACGCAATCTGCCTTATGAAGTGTTCATGGGTAGCGGGGATGAGGAAAACAATCTGTATTATCTGACAGATATCTTTGATAGAGAAATGCTGGCAGAGGATTTTATCGATAATGACTACGAAGATAATTGTCAGATAATCCAGGATATCACAGCAACTTATGATACGGTATTCATCATTTATGCCGATGCTGAAATGGATTCGGATTATGATATAGGCTGGCGTACGGGTTATAAACTCACAGGCTGGCACATCTGTGCGATCCCCGGTTTCGACCATACCCATATGGGAGGCAGTAACGGACAGATCATTCATATAAAGGATGAATAAGAAGAAAATGAGTATCAGATTCAGAGAAATAGAGGAAAAAGACAACGCTGCCATTGCAGCGCTTATCAGAAGTACTCTGGAAAAGTTTGAGCTGGATATTCCCGGGACGGCTTACTTTGATAAAGGCCTTGATCATCTGAGTGATGTCTATGGGAGTGAAGATTCCGCATACTATATACTGACTGACGATACCGACCATGTGCTGGGCGGCATAGGATATGCAAGGCTTGATTTTATGAAGGATACTGCAGAGCTTCAGAAACTCTATCTTGATGAAGAGCTCAGGGGAGCAGGGACCGGTTATGAAATGATCAGCTTTATAGAGGACAAGATGCGTGAGGCCGGTTTTTCGGCCGCTTATCTCGAAACACATGATAATCTCAGGGCAGCCATTCATATCTATGAAAAGGCAGAATACAGGGAAATAGAAAGACCTGCAGAAGTGGTACACAGTACCATGACCCGTTTTTACCTTAAAAAGCTTTAGGCTTTATCTGCAGTAATACTGCAGGAGCAGCAACACTACACCATCATAAGAGTTTTCCTTCAGAATATTGCCCTGAATGTTCCAGCCTGTATCGGCTGTTTCCTGTATCAGTTCATTGACTGCAGGCATATCGTCAAGGGCATGTTCGTCTGCTTCGTAGAGTTCTTGTTCAATATAATCGGATGCTTCCCGGATATGATAAACCCGGTCACTGAGGCGTGGTATAACGTCAGGCAGGTATTTTCCGGCCGCTTTTAATGATTCAACACACGGGCCCAGCATATAATCATACATTTCACAGTAGCCTTCGAGCCTGAGATAAGGATCGGAACTTTTACTCAGAGCCAGTTCGCTTAAAAAGTTGGCTTCATTTTCTTTGTAATAACCTTTGTGATGGGCATACTCATGCGCATCGAGGGAAGCCTGATAGAGTGGCGATATATAGCGGTTATGTGTGGGCTCCATAGTGTAAGGATAATTATAACCGCCTATCCACATGCGCTCGAGTATGTCAGAGCAGATCGCTTCTTTGACGGGCGGGTAATATCCCTGCAGACGCGGGAATTCGTCGCTGATGCTGCTCATGGCTTCTGCAGCAAGCCGGCTTATCTTATCGGATGGATAAAATTCCACACTTCCGTTGTCGGCAATATATATCTCTTCGGCGGCAGCATTGGCCCCGTCAGCAAAAAGTTTTAAGAGGGCTGAGATCTCCTCGCAGCTGTAATCAGTACGTAATTCCGCATTTCCACGTCCCAGGACGGTTCCTCTGAAAGGAATGAACCAGGTGGGCAGATAGACCAGGATCACCAGAAGAAGAATAACAGTAAAGAAGGAAAAGTATTTTTTCACGAAACTCCGGAAAGCCGCTTTCCTGTGCAGAAAAACAAACAGCAGCAGCATCAGTACAGCAATGACAAGAAGAGCCGCACCGATATACATCAGTATCTCTCCGAGCGCAAAAGGAAGCTGTCCGGTCAGATGACTGATAACATCGCACATGGGGCCGTAGAAGCTGTCCGTATACTTATCACATAAAGCCGGAGAAAGTGCCGGCAGTAACAGTACAAAGATCAATGCGAGCAGCAGGCGCACTGTTTTTCTGTGAGCGGAATGGTGTTTTTTTTCTGTTTTCTTTTTCATGAAATTTCTTTTGAGTCCTTTCCACGGAGCAGGTATATAACACTACAACTGTACATTATTATATGCCGTGATGCAAGACGCTTTCTGACAAAAATCAGGTATATACGACACTTGTTTGACGTTTGTCATGACGTTCCTTTGCTATGCTGTAGATATCAAAGGAGGTGACCGGTATGATCTATCGTGTATATGTGGACGGTAAAGAAAAAGAAGCGGAGGTACATTTTAAGAAATGCAGTCGTGAGGCTGATAACAGGGCCAGAGAGGAGATCATAAGGCATTATCTGGATGAGGAAGCTGCAGCTGAAGTAAGGATAGGATCGGCTGAAAAGATTGTCTTACACTGCCATACAAAGATGTCCGGCAGTGCAGACTTCCTATCTCCGAAAGAACTTGTACGGCAGGCATATGAAAACGGATATAAGGCTGTCGCGATAACAGACTGCGGAAATGTCCAGGCTTTTCCGGAATGCTATATGGAGTGGAAGCGGCTGTGGGAAGAGTATAAGGAAAAATGCAGCGCAAACGGTAAAGAAGCTGTATTGCAGGATTTTCTTAAGCTCATATACGGACTGGAAGGAAAGCTGCTCACGGAAGAGGGAGGGATCTTTCCGATACTGATATATGCAAAAAACGAAACAGGACTTCTAAATCTGTACAGGATAGTTACGGCCTCGTATCTGCAGTATTTTGAAAATGATACAGCGCTGATCCCGGTGGCGCTGCTTGATAAATACCGTGAAGGCCTGATGCTGGCTTCAGCGGATGACGGAGTCCCGGATACACTATTGCCTGTATGTGAAGAAGACAGTATATGCCGGGAAATACTATCAGGATGTGGCAAAGAATGCAGCTGTAGTGTTGG
>JAIKYA010000030.1 GCA_024683645.1 Lachnospiraceae bacterium | reverse complement strand
AGATGCATAGTGACCTATATCCGTCTTCCGCTGAAATGCTTGATGCTTATGGATACATACAGGAAAATCAGATTAATCAAATTTTGAAAATGGATAAAATGTTTAACAGGAATTATTGGAACAAGCAGATTAAAAGACTTTTACAACAGTAATATCAGTATATGTGGCAGTACATAACTTTGCATCAGCTTCAAATCCAGGCGGTGGAGTGGCAAACGGGGCAAGTGCACAGGAAGAGTGCCTCTGCAGATGCTCCGGATTATATTTCAACCTTAATACGCCTGTTATGTGGGATGGCTTTTACCAGCCCCACAGAGATGCACATGATCCGATTCATAATGATGATATCATTTATACGCCGAATGTAACGGTGTTTAAGTCTGATACCGCAATGCCTAAGCTTATGGCAGAACCTGACTGGTATGACGTTGTAAGCGGTAGAATAAAACCAGCACTTTTCGGCAGTTAAAAACCAGCAGTTTTGGAGGTAGATTCCAGCAATCATATAAATAACTCCGAAGGATGTATATAATGACATCCGGAGGTGATGAAAGGATGATTGAGTGGATGAAATATGCCGAAATTCAAGTACTCAAACATAAGGGCTTTAAGAAAGCCCGAGTAGCTAAGATGCTACACATCAACAGAGAAACAGTTTCGAAGTATTGGGAGAAGCCGCCAGATGTTTTTGAGGAGGAAAGATCCAGACACCGTGCCAGAAAGCCGGATATTTATAAGGAACTGATTATTGAGTGGCTTACGCAGTATCCGGATATGACTGCTGCGCAGATCTATGACTGGTGTAAGGAACGCAGTCCCCTCGAGACGCTTGATTTCCAGAAGCGATCATTTCAAGACTATGTGAACAGCATCAGGAAAGAGTACGGTATCAAGAAACCGGAAACGTCAAGACAATACGAGGCATCCGATGAGCGCGAGCCCGGAGCACAAGGACAGGTGGATATGGGAGAGATCTACGTTCCCACACCAAGCGGCAGGAATAAGAAGATATACTGCTTTGCCATGGTGCTCTCACATTCCCGGTACAAATACGTTTTATGGCAGGAAAAGCCCTTTACCACTGACACATTCGTAAGAGCTCATATAAAGGCGTTTGAGTTCTTCGGTGGCAGACCTCACGAGATCGTTTATGATCAGGACAAGGTGCTGGCAGTAAGCGAGAACCATGGAGACATCATATATACTGCCGGATTTCTGGCTTACCTCAATGAGGTCAGGTTCTCCGTTTATCTATGCAAAGGGAACGATCCGGAATCAAAGGGACCGGTTGAAAACGTAGTGAAATTTGCCAAGCACGGCTTCGCAGAATACCGAACCTTTACAGACATCGAAAGCTTCAATGAGGACTGTATAGCGTGGCTTAGGCGTACTGCGAACCATGACATTCATGGAACTACCCGACAAAGACCGGATGAAGTATTCGCCCTCGAAAAGGAATACTTGGTTCCGGTCTCTGAATACAGCTTCTCAGCTACTGATGAGGATAGTATAGACTATCCTGTTCGTAAAGACAACATCGTTCTTTATCAGGGGAACAGATACCGCGTGCCTGTTGGCACTTACCATCAGGGCATCCGGGTATATATGGTCGTAAACGAAGAAATGGACGAGATATCTGTAAAAGACACCGTAACCGGCGAAATATATGCCACCCACCCGCTCTGCCACGAAAAAGGAAAACTTGTAGGACGTTCGGAAAGAGCGGAACGGGACAAGAGCAAGACTGTTACTGAACAGGAGGAAGCACTTAAGGAACTCTTTGATAATGATGAACTGGTGGGACCTTTTCTGGATCATATCCATCAGGAGAAGCCCAGATACTATAGAGATCAGCTCGGTGTCATAAAGAAACTCTTCGAGGAATGGAACCGTGAGGATATCCTGAAAGGGCTGAAATACTGCAGCGAGAAAGAACTCTATTCGGCGAACGAACTGAAATCCAGCATCATTTATCTTACCCAGGAGAAGATCGACAATGTAAAAGCAAATAAAAAAGACAGTACGGCCTTGCCGGATAAATATTGCGGAGATAAGCCAGATATACGTTCTCTGAGTGCTTATGAGGATGCAATGGACGAAAGGAGTGCTGTCAATGGATAAGATAAAAGAATTAAAGGATCAGGCGGCATCACTGTCGCTGTACAATACCAGAGATAAGATTGAAGACCTGATACATCAGGCAGAGCAGGAAGAATCAAGCTACACCGTATTTTTAGGCAGCATATTTTTCGAAGAATTAAAGTACCGGCATGACAAGGCGCAGGCACGTCGCATCAAGGAGGCAGGATTTCCGTATCCCAAGCACTTGAAAGACTTTGACCTGACATTCTGTAAGTCGCTGACCAAGAAGCAGTTTAAGCAGTTATCGGAGCTTACGTGGATAGACGGGATATACAACCTGATTCTTTCAGGACCACCCGGAGTAGGCAAGACGCACCTTGCCATTGGCCTCGGATACCATGCCTGTGAAGAAGGCTATAAGGTCAGCTACTCGACGATGCAGTCGCTTGTGCAGTGTCTCAGAACCGAGGAGATAGACCGTCGCAGCCGTGCCAAGATGAACCGGATAAGGAAATCCAATCTTCTGATCATAGATGAAGTAGGGTACCTTCCCATAAATCCAACGGAGGGCAATCTGTTCTTTCAGCTCATATCAGAGCTTCAGGAGCAGACGTCTATAATCATAACAACCAACAAAGGGTTTGAAGAATGGGCCGAATTCCTTAACGATCCCGCACTTGCAACAGCCATACTGGACAGGCTGTCATATCGGTGCGATAGGATCAAGATATCCGGGAAAAGTTATAGGTTGGAAAATCGCCAGTCTTTTTTAAGCAACGGAGGTAGTGAAGATGAAATTTAATATAGAGCTTCCAGATGATCTGAAAGAGTATCTGGAAAATCAGTATAAAGAGTATATCAAGAAGCGGACAATGACAAAGAAAGAGATGCACGCAGTCCGCGAATGGGTCAAGGACGGGAACAGTGTTTACGACAATCCATCAGGAGCCTGGTTAGACTGGGGTGTGCGTATGGAGTTTCTGGATACATACCGTGATGACGAGTACATACGCCAGCATACCAAGGGTATGTCTCCGGAAGAAACAAAGAAGTTTGCTCTGGCATACTATGGCTGGGATGATGATCCTGATCCGGAGATCAATGATAGCGAAAACACGTGGGATGGTTTCTTAGAACTGGATCCTGATGCAGTACCGTTTGTTTAAGCAGTAACAAAAACCTCCCGGGATTCTTTCTCGGGAGGAATATCAGGCAGATATGAAAGTGCTGGTTTTTCACTGCCGAAAACTGCTGGAAATAAACTGCCGAAAACTGCTGGTTTTTACTTGCTTTTTACAGACGTGGATGTTATTACCTGTGCCGCTCCTAATCTTCGCAGTCAGCCCAGTAATCGTTATAACAGCGGAGATGGAAGCAGGCAGACTATGATGAAGGATAAGGATCTTTTGGCTCTGCATGAGAAGAGACTTCGTAGGATACTTGAAGTGGCGCTGTCAGAAGGATGTGACACGATCATACTCGGAGCCTTTGGATGTGGAGCCTTTCAGAATAATCCCGAGGTAGTTGCACTCGCAAATCGAAATGTAATAAAGGACTATCTGCATGCCTTTAAGAATATCGAGTTTGCGGTATACTGCTCGCCGCGAGATGAGCGAAACTTTAAGATTTTTGAACGTGTTTTGAAGATTTATTGTGGGTAAGGATATTGAACTTTGCCGTCAATGACAATGAAAAATCGCTGTGATATGCTTTCTTCAGATGCAGAAAACAGGTTGAAATGGGAGGATACATATTATGACAAAGATGACATCAGCATATGCAAACAAAATGCTCAGAAAGCTCAACGAGGATAAGGAGTTCTGGCGCTCCAAAGAAAAAGAGGGATGCCTTTATGTGGCAGCTCTTGATGAGGAGCCTGTGATTCCCGAATATGATTACGAAGAGGTTGCAAAGAACATTTCTGAAATTGATGAGAAGATCGTCAAGATCAAACATGCCATCAATGTGACGAACTGCACCAATGAGATTCAGGTTGGCGATACCAAGATGACGGCAGATATGATTCTTGTTAAGATGGCTCAGGTTAACAGACGCAAGTCCACCCTCGATGGAATGCGTAAGCAGCAGCCTAAGAGCAGAATCAGTTCCGGACTTTATTCCGCAAGGAAGGCAGTTCCGGAGTACCAGTACATCAATTATGATCTTGATCTCATCAAGAGGGAATATGAACAGATTGATGCCGAGGTATCTGCTATGCAGATTGCTTTGGATAAGTACAATCAG
>JAIKYA010000131.1 GCA_024683645.1 Lachnospiraceae bacterium | reverse complement strand
ATACAATCAGATATCCGTATCCGAGCTGTCTGAACTTGCAGAGTACGACCGCAGAACTTACTACCGCTATTTCACATCAAAGGATGACATACTGTTTTCCCACTGTTCTGCCCTTCTTGCTGAAATGGCAGCAAGCATGAGCGCCACACCGCTTACACCGAAGTCAGGCTTTTTGTCTTTCTTTACATTTTGGAATGATAACAGGGATTTCCTTGCACTTCTTTACAAACAAAACCTTATACATTTTCTGGGTGAAAAACTTGACCGGCTATTGTATCAGCAGGTGGGTCTTAAAGTTCATGACGATCTGCCGGATGAACTTGCCTTAGTGTCTGAATTCTCACGTTACGCTTACTACTTTACCCTTGGCGGTCTGTGGCAGGTGCTGGTCCTTTGGATCCGTGACGGTATGACTCTAACGCCCGAGCAGCTTACAGCTCATGTCCTTAACAGTTTTTCGGAAATGCAGAAGATGAACCGGGATTGATCCAGGCAATGATTTCTTTTTCTGATGACTCAAAATAAGATAAATTATCCTTCCTGTATTTTCCGAATGTCTTATACATCAATCCTATCAGAGGTATCATGCAGTATAATTTCTTCTCTCGTTCTCTGTTTGGCATAAGGCCGTTTAAGTGACTGCCATGAGGATATACGATAACTTTAACATCCTTTTCATATCCGGCATCTTTTAGATTCTTTTCTATCTCACGAACAGAATACTCTGCAGGCCACGCTTCATCTTCATGTCCTGCAATAAGTAAAACCCTTGCCCCTGTTTTTTCCACGTGCAGCATTGCTTTTTCTGCTTTTTCTCTGTCTTTATATGCATCATGATATGCTATCCACATTCCCAATACCTTATATTCTGCGTCCGGATGCTTATAATACTTCGCTGCCTTTATTTTACTGAAATCTGCGCTGACAAACGGAATATCCTCAGCCTTGAAAGTGGCTACACTTCTTCCCGTCATTGTCTTATTATCCTTAAGAGTCCCCTCAAACGGAACGTGCGAAGGTGAGACCATTATAAGATTTTCCATGCCTCCTATATACTGTGCAACAAGTACGGCAAATATGGAACCCATGGACTGACCATATACGCTTATATGCTCTATATCTTTCCTCTCCCGCAGATATTCCACAGCAGGTATAAACATATCAAGCGGTACCTGAAGCGGAGAATCGGGAAGCCCCTCTGCGCCAAATAACGAAACCGCAAGTCCCGTAATACCATAATCTGCAAACCGCTCTGCAAACTTGATACCCGGAAGAATACTTTGCTCTCCACCCATGATCACGATAACCGCTCTGTCACTGCCGCCATCAGGTTCAGCCAGATGTCCGACAAAGCCATGTTCTTTCATGTTAAAATTCTCGTATTTCATTTTCCTGATCGCCCTCAGATTATCCGCCCTTTATAGGATACAGGCAACGATATGCGCTATCTTCATTTTCTTTCCTTTGGCATGTTTATAAGCCCGGCCCTATAATCTACATCGGATTTTTTATCTGATCCGGCACGATCCAGTAGTCACATATATTCCCGCCTGAGGCCAGCGTATGCTCCCTGTACAATATACCGTGACTATACTCAGTGGTAATATAATCTATGTCACAGCAGACAGGCAAAACTTCCAAAAAACCGTATTTTCTCGCAAAATCATTCAGGGGACATCTTGTAAAGTGATAATAGCTGCCGTCTTTATGTTTCGAATCATCAAAATTAAAATCCCATGTCTTGTCCCTATACTGCGGATGCGCATCTGCCCAATCCTGCATTGCATGAAATCTGTCCTTTGCCCGCTGCAGATCCTCCGGCTTGTTAATATCCCTCCCGCCCATGAATTTCGCGGCAATACCACTTCTCATGAATTTGTTTACAACCGTGCGAAAGCTTTCCGGATCGATCTTCCCGTCTGCAGCCTTCCATATCGACAGGAAAACGAAGCACATATAAATATTTTTGGCCATAGGATTATCCGCGCCGATGTCATCACAGTTTGACAGCATATCCTTATATATCGCAGGCGCCTTTTGAAGTGCCTTTTTTGTGATATCCTTACCATACTGCTTCTTCAGATACTTCTTCATAAAAAGTGTCAGCACTCCGTAATACTTGCCTGTATATTTCATCATAGTCTGTTACCTCTCAGGAAAGAATATGCTTTATGATCATTTTCTTGCGATAACCGTTATCCATGGCCTGCTCTTATGATGGTCGGATCTGACCTTACTGAAACCTGCGCCATTTAGAGCCTCTTCTATTTCTTCTATGGTATAACATTTCATTCCATCGATGATCTTCTCAAATTTAAGACTTGTCTCATCCGTGCCGTCCGATTCATTAACTATCATAAAAACTCCGCCGGTTTTCAGGACCTTTGCCACCTGGGCAAAGCACTGTGCCAACCCCGGCCAGAAATAGATGGTTTCAAACGCAGTTGCAAGATCATATTTTTCTTCCGGCAGCGTGAGCGCCGACACGTCTCCCCGCATGACCTCGCAGCGTCCCCGCTTTATCATATCCGCATTATATGCAGCCGCTTTTTCTACAGAAACTTCCGAGTAATCGACTGCAGTAACATGAGCCAGCGGATATCTGATAAGCAGTTCTCCGGCATTCCTTCCTCCTCCACATCCGAGGTCAACAATTTCCGCCGGTTCGATGGATCTTAAGTGCGACATCCCCCAGTCAGCCATCTTGGCATGTCCGCCATTCATCCCGTTTACCATCATTTTCCCAAGGAATCCCTCAGGTTTTCTTGTCTGACTCACATAGTCCTTAAAAAGTCCCATCCAACGATACCTCCTGTGTCCATCCGATATCCCTGCATCTATACCGTTACTTCCCACATAACGCCCATATTTTCAAATCCTTCAGGCGGCATACAGCCGGGACAGGCCGCCTTGCCCGTCCCGCAGCCACTGCAGCCGTTGCAGGAATGTCTACAGTTATTCGATGCAGAAAAACCGACTCTTTTTATCATTCCGGTACGTTCAAGAAAATCAATATCCCTCTTTATCTCTTCTACGCCGGTGTTCATCTCTATCGCCAGCATCTCGATCGTCCGCGATCTGCCGTCTTTTAAAAGTTTCAATAGTTTTTCCATATTCTTTTACCAGATAAGCAGGCCGACATAATAAGCGATTCCTGCCAGCAGAAGAGCTATTGCAGTATAGTAGATCGCAATCCTTGCCGTCCACTTAACGGAATGCGTTTCCTGATATGTTGCCGCAAGAGCAACGATACAGGGCATATTAAAGGTCATGGCAAATATGAGCGCGAGCGCCTCCGGTTTGGATATATTTGCTAGCAGAAGCTCGTTTAGATTTTCAGCCACAACAGCGCTTTGCATTGAACCCACCGTAATAGTACCGCTGCCGCTGTAGATCGTACTGAGAACACCTAAAGCTCCCTCTTTTCCAAGGCTCGATGCTATAAATGCCATAAAGGTCTGCCAGCCCATTCCAAAGAGTTTTGTAACAGGCTCGATGACATGTCCGACCTTATACAGTATGCTTGCTGTCACATCCCCTGATGAAGAATACGAAAGGAGCCAGAAAGCCAATGCAACTATCACAACCACTTTAAATGATCTGAAAAAGGTGTCCTTTGTACGCCCTAACACATATCTGAAAAGCGCTCCCCACTTCGGTTTATGATAAGGCGGAAGCTCCATGATCATACCCTGACGGTCTTTTTCCTTAACCAGTGAACGTCCGAATATCTTCGCTGTAAGCCACATATGAATGACCATGACCAGAAGAATGACCGCAATGATCACCGGCACCCATGCTCCAAAGAAAATGGTAGACAGCATAGGTATTACAGCCCAGGCCGCACCGCAGGGTACTGCCCAGGCCAGCGCGATGGTCAGAACCTTCTGCCCCCAGTTGTCTATTACTCTGGTGCCTGCTGCGCCTCCCATCGTACATCCGAAGCTGATAAGAAACGGCATGACCGACTTTCCCTGAAGTCCGAACTTTGCCATGGTATTATCAAAAACATAGGATATACGTGCCATGACACCGACCTCTTCCAGCAGGCCGAATACAAGCGTTACACCAAACACAAAGCCAAGCATCTGAACTATAAATGACAGAGAACGTATCAGGACATCACAAATGATAGCAACTATAAAAGCAGGACATCCTATATTCAAAAGTGCTGTGCTTAGCGGATCCGGTATCTTGCCGATGACAGATCCGACTCCCATAAGCGGAAGTGCCGGTATGAATGAAGCTATCAGTCCCAGTAATATCGTTACGATCACCACCGGTTTTCCCCATATACGGTGTGTGATGAGTCTGTCAAACTTTCCAAGCGATGCTTTAGTCTTTTTTGCTTTCACTGTATCCGAAAGAAGACCGTCTATCCAGGCAAATTTCCTTTCGCCTGTCTGCAGTACTCCTTTATTTATACTCTTTAATTTTGCTTCAAAGTTCTCAAGCTCTTCTCCCGAAAGGGATGCCCTTATCTTTGCTATCACCGGCGCATCACCTTCAACCGCCTTTGCGGCGAGCCATACATTTGAATATCCCGGGATTATCCCGTCTTTCACAAGTTCCTTTATTTCCGCGTAGCCGTCTATTTCCTCATAGCTCTTTTCCAAAGTCCCCGTATCCAGTACCGTCCTGTTTTTTACGGCATACTCAAGAGCTATATAGAATTCGTCATATGCTTTTTTGTCAGGTGCAGAAAATGCGATCACCGGTATCCCGAGTTTCTTTTCGATCGCCGACGCATCGATGCTCTTCCCTTGCTGTGCGGCCACATCACTCATATTAAGCACAAGAAAACACGGCAGTGTTATTCCCGCATAATCCGCAAGCATATAAAGACTTCGCTCAAGCTGTGAACTGTCCGCGAGTATACAAACAACATCTGCTTTCCCTGATGCTATATAATCGCGGGTGATCATCTCTTCATCCGAGTTTGCCGAAAGGCTGTATGTTCCGGGCAGATCCGCTACCATGTAATCCTTTCCGTTATGAGAAAAAGTTCCTTCCTTCTTTTCTACGGTTTTTCCGGGCCAGTTTCCTACATGCTGTCTCATACCCGTAAGTGCATTGAATAATGTTGATTTACCCGAATTAGGCTGCCCCAGCAGCGCGATCACGGTCTCTTCCTTGTCGGTCATGCCAGGCTGCCTCCTTCCACCTCTATAAAATCACATTCCTTTCTGTTAAGCGCGATCATGGTATCGCGCGAATAAACCAGTAAAGGCCTGTTCTTTTCGTTCTTAATGACCGTGACCATACACCCCGGCGTAAGGCCGATCGATGTGATCCTGCTTATAAAGCGCTGATCACCGTTAACAGATGCAATTATTCCCTCTGCATCCTTTTTTAATTCCGATAGTTTTTTCATGATATTTTATTGCCTCCCATGCTGCTTTTTTTATCGTTCCGTATGGCAGGAGATCATGGTATAGCCCGCCTGCGCCGTAAGACTTATAAGATCGCTTTCTTTTTCTTCATGCTTGGAAAGCAGCCTTAATTGTTTCTGTCCCACATCTGCCACGGCCCATCTGCCCTCTGTCCTATTAAAAGTGTTTTCAATGCGGCGCGCACAGTTTGAGCAATGCATGCCGTCAACTGTCAGAACATACTTGTACGGATAATGGCCTTTGTTCCTGTCTTTGACTCTTACTTTTTTCGCTGCCGGCTCTTTGGTCCCGCAGCACGAGGATCCGAAGCGTATCCGCTTTACTGTACCGTATATGGCCATAGCCATGACCACTATGAGTATTATCGCGATCAATACATCCTGAACATTCATCCTTACTGTCTCCTTTAAATCCAAACGATAAGGCCGCCATCGTAAAGATGACGGCACAGACCGTTTTTTAATCTTTCATAAAAAGGGAAAGGGGAATACTATTTCTTAACATTGAAGGCTGCCATACCGGGATATACTGCAGCATCTCCAAGCTGCTCCTCAATGCGAAGAAGCTGATTATACTTAGCTACACGCTCCGAACGTGAAGGTGCTCCTGTTTTGATCTGACGGGTATTAAGTGCCACAGCCAGATCCGCAATGGTCGTATCCGCAGTCTCTCCGGAACGATGTGATGATATTGCGGTATAACCATTCTTATTTGCAAGCTTTATAGCATCCAGTGTTTCTGATACGGAACCTATCTGGTTCAATTTGATCAGAATGGAATTAGCTGCCTTATTTGCAATACCTTTAGCCAGCCTCTCGGTATTGGTAACAAACAGGTCATCACCAACAAGCTGTACCTTATTACCTATCTTCTCTGTCATCTTCTTCCAGCCTTCCCAGTCTTCTTCATCAAGACCGTCCTCAATAGAGATGATAGGATACTTATCTACCAGGCTCTCCCAATGAGCGATAAGTTCATCTGTCGTAAAGTCCTTTCCTGACTTGGGCTGGTGATAGAAACCTTTTCCTTTCTCACTCTTCCACTCCGATGCAGCTGCATCCATTGCTATCATGAAATCCTTACCCGGTTCAAAACCTGCTGCCTTTATAGCTTCAAGTATCTTCTCTATTGCTTCTTCATCACTCTTTAAGCTGTTAGGCGCAAAGCCTCCCTCATCACCGACTGCCGTCACATCATTCATCTTTTTAATGAGCGCCTTAAGGTTATGGAATACCTCAGCGCACCATCTTAATGCCTCCTTAAACGAAGGAGCACCGACAGGCATTATCATAAACTCCTGTGTATCTACAGCACTGTCCGCATGCGCACCACCGTTCAATATATTCATCATCGGAACGGGAAGATCTGTTGCCTGGGCTCCGCCAAGAAATCTGTACAGAGGAATGTCCAAAGATGCCGCAGCTGCTCTTGCAACTGCTATCGAAACAGCCAGTATCGCATTCGCTCCCAATTTAGATTTATCTTTTGTACCGTCAAGTTTTATCATGGCTGCATCCACGGCATAGGTATCAAAAGCATCCATTCCTGTTATTGTATCCGCAATAGGCCCGTTGATATTATCTACGGCTTTGCTCACACCCTTCCCGAGATATCTTGATCTGTCTCCGTCACGAAGCTCAAGTGCCTCGAATTCACCGGTAGATGCACCTGAAGGAGCAGTACCTCTTGCAACTGTTCCGTCGACAAGAGTAACCTCCGCTTCAACTGTAGGATTCCCTCTTGAATCCAGTATCTCACGTCCAACAACTTTTTCGATCTCAAGATAATTCATTACTGATCCCTTCCTCTCTGTTTTTTCATGAGGCGGCTCCCGGAAGGACATAGGCATTTCCGGGAGCCTTACATGATTTATTCAGTTAGCTTTGTCTAACCATTAGTAAGCATATGCTAACTTTAATCATTTGTCAATAACTATTTTTGTTTTTTGGGTATAAGTTCCGTCATGCTCTTAAGTCCCAGAGCTACAGTAGAACTGTTGTGAAGCAGGGCGGATGCTGCCGGCGGCAGTATCCCCGCCACTCCCAAAACTATAAGCGCGGTGTTGAAAGATACGATAGTCCGGTAATTGAAACGGATACGTTTCATAAGCATTGTACTGATCATCCGCAGAATTACGATAGCTTCAAGATCATCGGAGCTGATGGTTATATCCGCTATCTGCCTGGCTATCTCTGCTCCGTCACTTATTGCGATTCCTGCGTCTGATGCCGAAAGTGCCGGAGAATCATTGATCCCGTCACCTACCATGATCACACGTCCGCCTTTCTGCTTTGCTTTCTCCACGTATTTAGCTTTATCCTCAGGAAGAACTTCCGCATAATACTCCGTAATGCCCGCCTGCGAGGAGATCCTTTTCGCAGTTCTTTCGCTGTCGCCTGTCATCATTACAATGCGCTCAAAGCCCTGAGCCCGCAGTTTTTCAATAACATTTCCCGCTTCCTTTCGCATGGGATCCTCTATCAGAATGCAGGCGCAAAGAAGACCATTTTTTGCAAAATAGAGCTGTGAATACTCATCGGGAAGCCTGTCAAACATTTCCTTCTTATCTTCCGGTATAGTTGCCTCTTCATCCTCGATCACAAAATGATAGCTGCCTATCACGGCTCTTTCATCATTTATACCCGAGGCTATCCCATGTGCCACTATATACTCAACCTTTGTGTGAAGCTCATCATGGACAAGCCCTTTCACCTGCGCTGCATCTACAACTGCCCTTGCTACAGAGTGCGGGAAATGCTCTTCAAGACAGGCCGCCTGTCTCAGCAGTTCATCCTCGGATTCGTCATTAAAAGATATCACTCTGACAACAGTAGGCTGCGCTTTTGTCAGTGTCCCTGTTTTATCCAGGACGATAGTGTCGGCCTCAGCTACTGCTTCAAGGAATCTTCCGCCTTTTACCGTTATATCGTATTCGGATGCCTCCTTTATCGCGGACAGTACCGATATCGGCATAGCCATCTTAAGTGCACAGGAGTAGTCTACCATCAGGACAGAAACCGCTTTAGTAATGTTCCTGAAAAGCAGCCACGTCAGTGCCGATGCAGCAAGTGTATAGGGAACCAGCCTGTCAGCAAGTCTCTCAGCCTTACTTTCAAGCGATGATTTGAGTTTTTCAGATTCTTCGATCATTTTTACGATCTTATCAAAGCGTCCGCAGCCTTCAGTCTGTGTTACCCTTATCGTCAGCTCTCCCTCTTCGATCACTGTTCCGGCAAATACACTCATACCGGTATTCTTATGCACTGCCTCAGACTCACCGGTCATTGAAGCCTGATTTACCATAGCCTCGCCGCTTACCACTTCCGCGTCAAAGGGGATCATATTTCCCATTCGTACCACAACATTATCGCCGCAGCTGATATCCGACGAATCTGTCAGAACCTCTCCGTCCTCGGTACGCAGCCATACTTTATCAATGTTAAGTGACATACGCCTCGCAAGATCATCTACCGAACGCTTATGCGTCCATTCTTCCAGAGTATCCCCTATCTTCAGTAAAAACATCACTGAAGATGCTGTTTTATAATCGCCTGTAAGTATGGCGGCAGTGATCGCGATCGCATCCAGCAGTTCCACCTGCAGTTTTTTGTTCTTCAACGTTTTTATACCACGCCACACATATTTAAAATCCTTTAATATCACCCACAGTATCCTGATATCCGGCGGTATTATCAGTCTTTTCCCGTAATGCAGGATCACGGAAGTTACCAGCTTATCATAATATCGTGCCGAAAGCTCTCTTCCGGAATACTCAAATACCTTTTCCGGAACCTGTACCTTTTCAAAAGAAAAGGCCTTTATTATATCTATGATCCGGACTTTGTCACAGCTGTAGCGCACAACCGCATCCGCCGTTCTCTCATAGACCTTAACTTCATTTATCCCATCGCTGCCTTTAAGATAATACTCAAGAGTATCCGCCTCACGAAAAGAAAAACATTTCATAGGAAAATGAACCCTGAGTCTGCCCGGGATCTCATGTTTGATCGTAAATTTCATTTTTGGCCACTTCTTTCTTAAGACGCAGACTTATGCTTCGCTGTTGTCCGTAACTTCGTTTTCCCTGTCTTTTCTGGCTCTTTCTTCGTTGATCGCTTTAGCTTCTTCATAAATATCGCTACAGTTTTCCTGTAAGCTTGTTACCTGTGCGATCACGGAATCTTTAACGCGGAGAACCCCTGCTGTGCAATGTGCATACAGCTTCTTAGCATCCTTTGATGCCAGAAGTTTGATACCCTCCAGTCCGAAGAGCGAGCCGAGAACGAATAATCCTACACCTTTAAATTTCATTACCTTTTCCTCCTGTAATTTTTTATCCTTGATCTATGCAGCAAAGAATATGCATAGCTTATCAAAATATACATTGTGTTAGCTAACGCTAACCCACGCGTGTTAACTAACGTAAAAAAAGAGCCTCGCGGCTCTTTTCACTTAATGATCAAACTGATCTCAGCTTTTATTTTACCTGCTGCTGATTTCTTATCCCCTGTCATTATCTGCTACATCCTGTATGAGATATCCTTATCAGTCACAGATTATCTCAACTGCTTTTATTTGTCAACAGTACCATAATATCAGCCAAGCGCCACATCCAGTGCCATCATCAGGCTGAATCCCGCAGCGAATGCTACCACTCCGATATTAGAATGTTTACCGGCTGACATTTCCGGTATCAGCTCCTCTACCACAACATAGAGCATTGCACCTGCTGCGAATGAAAGCAGGTAAGGCATTGCAGGAACAACCAGGCCCGCTATCAGCACAGTAAGTCCCCCGAATACCGGCTCCACCGCTCCCGAAAGCACACCGAGCCGGAATGACTTTGTCTTACTCTTTCCCTCAGCAAAAAGCGGCATTGAAATGATCGCTCCTTCCGGAAAATTCTGTATCGCAATACCAAGTGCCAGGGCGAGTGCCGCTCCTGCTGTGATATTCGCCGCTCCTGACACAAAACCGGCGTATACGACTCCCACAGCCATTCCCTCAGGGATATTGTGCAGGGTTACCGCCAGCACCAGCATTGCCGTCCTGGTCAGTCTGCTCTTGGGGCCTTCCGCCTGCTCTATCCCGAGATGCAGATGCGGGATGATATGATCCAGCAGCAGCAGAAACAGTATACCGCCCCAGAATCCGATAAATGCCGGAAGAAAGGCAAATCTGCCCTTATCCTCTGATTGTTCTATCGCCGGAACTATGAGGCTCCATATCGAAGCCGCAACCATCACTCCGGCTGCAAAGCCGGTAAGCGCCCTCTGAACTCCCACCTTCAGATCCTTCTTTAAAAAGAATACACAGGAAGCTCCGGCTGCAGTACCGAAAAACGGGATCAGTAAGCCCATGATAACTGTACTGTTCATACTTTAAACTCCTTTCCCAAAACTAATTAGCGATCTCCGCAAATAGAATACGTTTTTCTTTACTCTCTGTTCTTAAGTATCTCCGCGGGTGTAAATTTGTCAAGTCTCCTTACAAGCAGTGTATTGATCAGAAAATATAATAAGATGATCACCGCATACAATAACACAAAGAATACGGCAGGAGTTTTAACATTCAGTCCGCAGGCTACATTGGATACCATAAAGGGAAATATCATATTCATGATCTCTTTGGAAAGAGGTATGACTATAAGGGCTCCGATGGCTATGATATAGAAGTTTCCATCCAGATAAAGTCTGCGTATCTCTCCCCTTCTGTATCCGAATACCTTTATCAGTGATATGTTCTGCGCACTCCGGTCGATCATCACCTTCATCATCAGGTAAAGCACTACACAGAATATTACCGCTGAAGCAAATGTCAGCGTATAGATCATAGGCATCATCAGTGAGGTAAACACTTCAGAGCCCTTTACCACGTCGGATCTTGATGTCACTGAATAAAGCCTTCCCGGGTCGATATCCAGCTTCTTATCACTGAACAGTACATTGTAGTATTCTTTCGACTCGCCCATCATCTTACGCATCTCATCTATATCCATAAAGATGAAAAACGAGGATGAATACTCCGCTATCCCGCCTACCGTAAAGGCATATTTGATCTCTTTCTCATCATCGGTCACGACGAATTCTTCTCCGGGCTTAAGGCCGAACTTTTCCGCAAAAGCAGATGATACTATAACATCAAGCTTGCTGTCGGAGGGCTTCACATCAAAGAAAGGATTGTCCTCATCTATGCCCAGTATCGTCACGTCAAAATTGAAACCGAAGATCTCCTTTTTACAGGTATACGCATAGGCGGCTTCGGCATCTTCCGGCGCCTTCTCTTCCGGATATTTCAGCGTATACATGTATTCAAACCTGGTATCAGCAGCGTAGTCCTTTGCTATATTATCGCAGAGAGTATAACAGTTTACAGCCATCATAAATACCAGCAGTGACAGCAGCATTCCCAGCACTACAGCTATGGTCGAGCGCATCTCGCGCAGCATCTGCCTTATCCGAAACGCCGGGATGAAACTCATCCTTCCGAGATCGATCTTCTTTATCTTCCCCTGCTTTGTTTCGTTTTTTATCAGGGACAATGCCGGTCTGTTAAGCTTGCTGCTTATCACCAGGACGTTTACTATGATCGCAACCACCGGCGGAAATACCAGCGAGTATACCCACAGGTACTCCGGCACATGGAAAGCAAACGTCGGTATTGAAAAATACAGATATGAGCTTTCCGCTATCATCGGAGCCATTATCCCCGTAGAAGCGGCCAGCACTCCGATAAGACCGGCAATAAAAGTCACTACAACGGGAAGCGATATGTAATGGAGCAGCAGATCATTCTTTGTTACTCCCATGGAATACAGTGTACCTATTATGCTGCTCTCACTGTCTATCGAATGTACCACAAAGACCGAGATGACATACGCCATAAGTACGAGCAGGATGATCCCCGCTACTACTCCAACCTCTATATCAACGATCTTATCATTTTTAGTTGCAAATATCCTGGGGTTGTCCGCCCGTTTAAGAAAAGCTGTAAGATCGGACAGCTGCAGCTCAAGGTCGTCAATGGTATCATGTACGGCCCTGTCAAGTTCATCTACTCCGTCTGCCATTTCATCCGTACCGTCAGTGATCTCATCAACAGCATCCGTATACTCTCCGAGTCCGTCCTTAAACTCTTTCAGCTCATCCAGCTGCTCTCTTACTTCGATAACTGACTCTTTCATCGCTTCAAGCGGCAGCATGGCGGCGATCTCATCCAGCTTATCGGCATAATCACTCTCCTTAAGCTCTGCAGCTATGCCGTAGCTTTTAAGCGTTTCCGCCGTCTGCTGCAGATAAGCTTCAAACAGCTGCACTGCCGCATCATTCACATCATCATTATTAGCGGAAAGCTCCTTCAATGCATCACTCACTTTTTCCGTCGCATCCGAAAGCTCAGAAACCGCCTCCGTCAGTTTATCCGTAACACCCGCAGTCCTGTCCCAGTATTCCTTAAAAAGCTCATCATCTACCTGATCTGCCTCGATCTTTATATCTTTTAGATAAGCCTTAAGCTCTTTATCACCTGCATTTTCTCCCAGCCTGTATGCATACTGATAAGTCTCTGAACTCTGGACATTTCCTGAATTTCTGAAATCCTCATAAGCTTCTTTTGTGATGAATACCGGTCCGAAGCCCTTCGAGTTACAGGATGTGTCCGATATTTCCTTAAAAGGCGCATCATAATCGGAAACCACCACTATACCGCAGACCCTGTATTTAGTACCCGCTATGTCTATGGTATCTCCGCACTCAAGTTCATGCTCGGCAGCATACCTCTTCTCTATAAGGATATCATTTTTCTGCTCCGGTCCTGAACCCGAAATATAATACGCCCTGTTTATCTTTTCACGAATTCTGAATATCCTCAGTGTTCCGAAATATTCATCACCTGTTTCATAATCAAAATAAAACTGCTCTTCCAGCTCTATTCCCATATCCTTTATATGAGTTTTATTCCCGGCCGACAGAGGGACGAATACCTCAAATTCGCCATCCTCAAGATCCGTTTCCTTTGCAAGGCTTACCGTGCCTCTGCTGAGTGTTTCTCCCGAACCGACTATTGTGACCACCAGAAATATTCCCATGGCTATCATCAAGCCCAGCATCATATATCTTATCAGGTGTTTTCTGAGACTTCTGAAAATCCTTTTTCTCAATACTTTCTGCATCTTACAGATCCTCCAGTTCTTTTGCGGGTATACGTGTTTCATTTGTATACTGCTTTGCTATTTCCCCGTCTTTTAAGAATATGACCCTGTGTACCATATTTTTAATGGAATTGTTATGTGTAACTATCAGCATCGTGGTCCCGTATTTCTCGTTTATCTTCTCAAGCAGTATCAGTATATCTCTGGAAGTTTTGGAATCCAGTGCACCTGTCGGTTCGTCACATAAAAGCAGCTTGGGATTTTTTATCAGCGCCCTTGCAATGGCCGTTCTCTGCTGCTGTCCGCCTGAAAGCTGCGAGGGAAACTTTCCCGCATGTTCCTTAAGCCCAAGGGTATCCAGCAGCTCATCCATATCCAGCGGATCCTTTGTCAGATACCTGCATACCTCAATATTCTCCCTTACGGTAAGATTCGGAACGAGGTTGTAAAACTGGAAGATAAAGCCCAGCGTATCCCTTCTGTAATCCGAAAGCCTGTCCTTCTTCATCCCCGCTATCTCCAGGCCGTCTATCTTGCATGATCCCGAATCTATATCATCCAAACCGCCTATACAGTTTAAGAGCGTTGATTTGCCCGAACCCGAGGTTCCCTGTATGACGCACATCTCTCCGCGCTCTACTCCCACTGACACTCCTTTTAAAACCTCAACATAACTTCCGCCCTCTCCGTAACTCTTCTTCAGATCCGAAACTTCTACGTACATCGCTTTCCTCCCTATATATTTTATAATATGTTCACTTATTCACATAACAGCGTTATGTATATATGCATTTAAAAGACGGGACAGCCCGTCTGTTAAACTCCGTTTATGAAATGATATCTTTCCTTATCGTTGCTATCCAGCCTCCGACCATATAGTTAAACATGTTCTTCATCTGCTTTGCCGCTTCCTTCTCACTCGCGCAATGTGTGAGCAGATGTATGAATATATCTATCTGGTCATGTGACATCCAGTGCACTATGAACTTATCTTCATTTGTGAGCCTGCTCTTAGTTGCATAGCCTTTCATCCTGCAGTAAATATCCAGATAATGTTCATATACGTATGACACGAAGCGGTCTACTATGTTTTCATACTTTGATCCTGAAGCCCTGCCCATTACAAGCAGAAATTCATCCTTATACCTGTACAGTACCGAGAGAATATCCTGTGCCGCCCTGTAATCATCCTGTATATCCCGGGGTGAAAAGCTCTCCACCTTACTTTCCAGCTTATCTTCCATGCTGAAATGACTTTTGATCGCATTCTCCAGAGCAAGAAGCGGACCTCCTGCCACGCTTTCAAAGAGTTCCTCCTTATCTTTAAAGAAGAAATACATGGCGCCGGTAGTCACTCCTGCAGCCTTGCAGATGTTGCGGAGCGAAGCCTTCATGTACCCCTTTTCCATAAACTCTGCCTTGGCACATTCGATAAGTTTTTTCTTTGTCTGTTTCTCGTCTACCATATTGCTCCCGGATAACACTGTTATGTCACGAACAAAGTATCACATAACACTGTTATCCTGTCAAGTATTTTTTCCAAAAAAGATATCAAAAAACGGTAAGTTTTTACCAAGATATGATATGTCATTTATCTTAAGACGAATTAAAATGTGTAAAGTCAAAAGCCGGTATAGGATAACAGGAGTTTATGAAATGAAAACCAAAGTCACTGACATGACAAAGGGAAGCCCCATACGGCATATCCTCATATTTGCACTCCCTACACTGGTAGGGAATATATTCCAGCAGGTATATAACCTGGCCGATTCCATGATAGTCGGACGCTTCGTCGGCGCCAATGCCTTCGCGGCCATAGGCGCGACTTCCTCTATCACCTTTCTGTTCTTTGCCCTCTGCAACGGTCTCGGAAACGGCGGCGGTATCATCGTTTCCCAGTATTACGGTGCACGCGACGAAGACAATGTAAAAAAATGCATCATCAATACGGGCTTTATCATGCTTGTGGTTCCCGTATTCTTCGGGCTTGTCAGCCTGTGGCTTGCGCCCGCTCTGCTTAAGATTCTGGATACGCCTGAGCTTATAATGGACGATGCTGTTTTTTATACCCGCTTCATGTGTGTGGGACTGCTCTTCGTATCCCTGTATAATTACATGTCCTCTATGCTGCGGGCTCTCGGTGATTCAAGGACTCCGCTCATTTTCCTTATCATTTCAACGATCATCAATATCGTACTTGATATCGTCTTTGTCTGCTTTCTGGATCTCGGTATCGGCGGTGCAGCCGTGGCTACGATCATAGCCCAGTGCATCTCAGTGGTCTGCTGTTTTGTCTATGCACGCAGGACCAATCCTTACTTCCGCTTCAGAAAACAGGACTTTTCGATCACAATGAGGATGATTGGCAAGATCGTCCGCCTTGGTGTTCCCATGTCCCTCCAGTTTGCGCTGATCGCCATATCGTCGATGGCAGTCCAGCGTATTGTTAATGCTTACGGTCCTGTAGTAGTGGCAGCCTTCACTGCCACCAACAGGATCGAACAGCTCATCCACCAGCCTTTTATGACCCTCGGAGCATCTCTCTCGACCTTCAGCGGACAGAATTACGGTGCTAAGAGAAACGACCGTGTATATGCCGGTTACAGGTCAGGGCTGATCATCATGACTATCCTTACCGCCATACTGGTCATAAGCATGCAGCTTTTCGGCCGTGTCCTTACTTCCCTTTTCGTACCGGACAGTGACATCATAGAAATGGGGGCCAAAGGTCTTCGCATCACCAGCCTCTTCTATCTCGCACTCGGCATGATATATGTGGTACGAGGCGTACTTACCGGCATAGGCGATGCCTTCTTTGCACTCTTTAACGGTATAGTGGAAGTCATCGGCCGCTTCACCATTCCCATCTTTATGACTTCCTATCTGGGCTTCGGTTCCGTCGGCATATGGCTGAGCGCCGGCGTTGTATGGTTTCTGAGCGGTTTCACGGCCTGGCTGCGGTATCTCGGCTATTTCCGTCTGAAGCTGAAAAAAGAAGATCTTGCTCCCATTTCCAAAGCTTCAGACGCGCAAAATCTGATCTCCGAAAGAGCAGTAAACTGATAGACCGTCCGGCTTTGGCAGCTGTATAATCATCTGAGTTTCAAACGTTCAAAAGAACAAGTAAATACATGAGGAGGGAAGCATATGTCTAAGCAGGCAAAGATCACCATTCACCCCGATTATCAGATCGGAGAGATCTCGGGCCGTCTGTTCTCGGCCTTTCTGGAACCCATCGGCACCATGGTCAACGGTACCATGTTCAACCCCAAACATCCCACAGCTGATGAACAGGGCTTCCGCACCGATTTTATCGATGCCCTGAAGACCACAGGTCTGCCGGCTGTAAGACTCCCGGGCGGTAATTTTGTCTCGGCCTGGCAGTGGAAGGATTCCATCGGTCCCATGAGTGAACGAAAGGTTCATCTTGATCCTGCCTGGCATCAGTTTATCCCCAACGACGTAGGACATGACGAATATCTGCAGTGGGCCGAAAAAGTCGGCACCGAGCCTCTCTATACCGTAAACTTCGGTACAGGCACACTTCAGGATGCCATGGATCTCGTGGAATATTCGAATTTCGAAGGCGGTTCTTACTGGTCAGACCTTCGCAAAAAGAACGGACATGAGAAACCTTACGGCATAAAGCTCTTTTATCTCGGAAATGAAATGGACGGTCCCTGGCAGCTGGGAAGCTGGGAGCGCGATCCCGTCGGCTACGGCGTGAGAGTGCATGAAGGCTCCAAAGCCATGAAGTGGATAGATGAAACCATAGAGACCGCTGTCTGCGGCTCCTCCGCTCCCTTTATGGATCACTTCCCCGAATGGGACGAAAAGGTTCTGGACAAATGCTACGACACGGTAGATTACCTCTCCGTGCACCACTATCATATAGCGGCGCCCGGGGATATGAAGGCCCTGCTTGGCGGTGCGGAATACTACGAAGACTTCATCAAAACCGAAGCCGCTATGATCGATTTTGTTGCCTCCAAGCACCGTTCGCCTAAAAAGGTTCGCATCTCTTTCGACGAATACGGCAGCTTCTGCAGGCCTTTTTCACCGCTCAATCCCGGCTACGGACCTTACAACATGGCCCGTGTCCATTACAAGGTAGACCCCGAGCGCATATATATCCGTCATGATCCGGACAATATGAAAGAGCATGTTTTTCCCGGCGGCGATATGATCCATGTACTCTCAATGACTTCGATACAGCTTGCCCTGCTCCGTCATGCCGACACGGTAGCTATCGGCTGCATGACCGGCGGCCTCGGCGCCCTTGCTGCCGCAAACCACGACCACGTATGGCGTTCCGGCTCCTATCATGCTTTTACCGATCTGATAAAATACGCAAAAGGCATCTCCATGGATACCAAAGTGGACTGTGAAACCTTTGATATCCCCGGCTATGCCATCGACGATACCTCCCAGTATCCCGGCAAGGAAGGCGTTGGCTACATAGATGCTGCTTCCGCCTGGGATAAGGAAAACAACAGCCTCAGCGTCTTCGTCATAAACCGCAGTGAAACCGAAGAATATCCGCTGAACATTGACGTCCGCGGCTTCGCCGGCTTTACGAAATGCTCCCAGAGCGAACTCTTTGCCCCCGACCTCGAGTGCAAAAACAGCTTCGAAAACGAGGACGTAGTCAGACCGCAGGAAAACAGTGAATGCAGCCTTAAAGACGGCATCCTTTCAACCCACGTAAAACCGCTTTCCTGGAACGTCATCCGACTCTCGTAACTGCTTTGAGGCCGCAATATCACTTGCGGCCTCTTTCTATCATCTTATGTAATACCTTATTCACTTTGTAATTGTTATATCACTCTTTGTTCCGGTGAAGCCTGTCCCGTCAAGTGCAGTAAGGTCTGCTTTATTGTTTGCCGGATCCGTAATGCTTTATCTTAAAGATTTTTGCCGCCTTCTTTGCACTGTAGGTGAAGGTCTTTGTTTGGCAACGCCTTTGATCTTTATCTTCAGCTTTACGCTCTTAAGTCCTTTAAGCCCCCCCTGCTCATCCGTCTGCAGCGCACCATTCTTAAGCTTTTCGTTCAGTTCCTTTACAAGCTTCATCAGGGCTTTCTTATCAGTACCTTTGATTTTTGCCTTCTTTACTGCCTTGCTGTTAAGCTTGACCTTAACGGTAAAGTATCCTGTTGCTCCGGCATCCTTATCTTTGCTGATCGTTATACTATAGCTTAGCGAAAACGAGAAGCATATCCCGGGCGCAGCATCTTCCTGAAAGGAACGTTGCGAGCCCGGGGACAGTTTTGCTTCGACGTTTGAGCTTATGTGCGGAACGATTTAGCAGGGGCTTATTGTCTGCTGAATGTGTCTGTTCCGCTGAACTCTGATGAGGACAAAAGGACCGTCCCCGTGTCCTCCCCGTGTCCTCATTGGTTTATGGTGTAGCCGCCTCCGAAGGCTGCGGGGGCGATGCCTGCGGGTGCGGACGGTTCGCGGTATTCGCCTTCCACTCCGAAGCGCGCGACTGCGACGATGACAAGAGTTGTCGCTATGGTAGAGAGAGGTGCGGTATAGCGGCTTATCAGGGAACTCAGTACCGACAGGGCTCCTACATATTCCGTGCTTGTTCTTGCTCCGAAAACGTTCTGCAGTGAGATCAGATACGGTGATGCAATGTTTATTATCACTAATGCCGCCAGCATACCTACACATGCTCCTCTGGAGGAACTGCCTTCAAAAGAAGACATGACCAGGAGAAATATCACATAGGCTATAAACAGGACCAGGTATTCGATGATCTGATACGGGAATATTTTTACTCCTATATGCATGCTGATCGACATCATAGCCCGGAGTTTGTCCTGCGTGAAATACAAAAGCAGACTCAGTGCCAGTACCAGCCCCTCCATAATTATGCCTGCCACTATCGGGCCCTTAATGTAACTCTTCATTGTTTTTTCTCCTCCCTGCATATTTGTGAAAGTTTTTCTTTCAGGTATTCGTATCTTTGCTTCTTTTCTTCTTTTGCAAAGTGTACTTCACGTGACTGTATCGGATCATCGTCGGAATAGACGAGTTCCTCATCCCTAAACTGCTCACTGGTAAGGTCAAAGCATTTTCCACCGACTACGTTATAACAGTGGAATGTACCGCCTTCCCGTTCTATCCCGCGTACCTCTCCGCCGAAGATGTCCTGAACAAGAAAGGCCGTGATCGAACACTGGCCGAGCGTTTTGTTATCCTCGCTAAAGCCTTCACGCAGTCTCGGTGTACAGGTATATTCGCACCATATCTCCATAAGTCTGTCGTAGAGATCCCTCGGATCATTTATACCGGGATAAAGATTGAGGACCGGTTTCATATCAGCTCTTTCCGCACCGTAAAACATATACTTTGAAAACTCCTGTTTTTTCATATATTCGCGTATCCTTTTAACTGCCTTTATACAGCAGACTACCGCAAAGACAAGCGCAGCCAGGGTAGCAAACAAAAGCGACTTATACTCCCTAAGATACATATGATCAGAATCAAACCATACAACTGCCTCACGGCTTAAACTGCCCTTTCCGCCGGGTATGGTCTTATGTACCAGATGTCCCATATTCTCCGGATCTTCCCAGCCTTCGGGCCTTATCACCGTGCCCGGCCGCTCTTTATAATCAACCGCGATCATAAGAAGCCCGCTGTCTTTATCATATAGTCCGATGAGTACCCTTTCCGTTCCGGGATACAGTTTTCCGAAGGCCATAAGTCTTTCCTTCAGGACAGCATATTCGCGCATTTCTTCCAGATCCGAAAAAGCGGCCATCACAACGGTCTTCTCATCCGCCGTAAGCTTTGCGCTCTCCTTTGCATTGGCCGGACTGCGGGACGCCAGCTCCGAAAAAAAGATATCAGTCTCTTCTCTCTCGCCGAAAACCAGTGCTGCAGCAGAGGCAGTCTGCATTGCTGAGTCGTGTGAGAACCTGATCATCTCCCTGCCTTTTGATAAAAATGAGTATAACACAAAAAAGACTATAAGCCCCACAGCCAGCGTGAGGCTTATATTCATTATCTCTTTATCCGGCGGAAGTTCTTTTCTCTTTAGCGGCCTTCCTTTCCGCCGCTCATGTTTCAGCGTTTCTTCACTCATTGATCCTGATCGTCCTTAGGCTCGCGTTCGTATATGCTCTTTCCGAACATGCTCACGGAATCGGTATTTACACTTCCGGTATCCTGATCATAGGATCTCTGCATACCTAAAGGTGAGAAATCCGACATATACATTCCGCCGATCTTTACCTGCTCGTTTCCGTCCTTGTCCTTGTAATGGTCTTCTTTTGCCCTGAACTTCATACCGGGAAGACTTACTTTGGATACATGCATCTGACCGTCATCGCCCAGCTTGTGCTTGACAAAAGGATTACTCTTAGACGTCAGTTTACCGTTCTTATCATACTTCTTTGTGAAACCGAAAACATTCATCTTCCAGGTACCGTCTTTCCGCATTCCTATACGGAAATTCTTACCGAGGTTGATACCCAGATGCCCCTTGCCGTCCTTGTCTAAGGTCTTGGTAAAAATGCCTCCGAGATACCTGTTCTGCTTAAGTTCGTCTCTCTTGGTTTTATTGGCATAACCGCCGCCCTTGAGCTTTCCTGTTTTCTCCTGCTCTTTTTCCTTCTCTGCCATGAGCTCTTTCTTGCTCTTATAGGGTTCGGGTTTGAGCTTGCCTCCCACATATGCGCCTGCCGCCAGACCGTCTCTGCCGGCAAATCTGGCCGCACCGAGAGCTGTGCTGCCGGCTGATCTTGCAACCAGGGTACCGTGCGCCTGGGCGCTTCTTTCCGCCGAAGCTGCGGAACCGCTTAAGATACCGGTGATCAGCGTGCCTGCAGAGTATACGGAATAAGCACCGCCAAAGAGCAGTATCACTTTTATAAGTGCATTGGCCTCCGGAGTACCGTCACCGAAAGTAAGTCTGCTATCCATCAGATAGGGGATCAGCATAAGATATACCTGCATGGCTATGACGCTGCCAAAGCCCATAAACAGCTGGCCTACAAATGCTTCCTTCCAGCTGTCATACCTTTTTCCGTCATCCATCGGCATCGTGGATGCAAATATCGGCGAGATCACAAAGAGTATCAGGATATTGAATATCCTCTCTATAAATTTGATAACACATACGATCAGCAGAAAGAGCATTGCCAGACACAGGGGTATGGCAAGCGAATAGTCTATGTCCTTATACTCAAACTGTTTCTCAACAACGGATCTGTCCGTGAAATCTTTTGACTTTCCGCCTGACTTGTTACTGTAGTCTTCAAAATAATACTGGGCTCTCAGATCATCATTGAGTCCGATATTTGCATTCCTTTGATCTTTAGGTGTGGAAATATTGTAAGTGGAATCTTTTGCCGCATCGAGCGTGGTCAGACAGAATATGACCCTCGGTATGGTCGTTGAAGAACCCGTATACTCTTCCGTGGTAACAGACTGAGCCTGATCTGACACCTGCTTTACTCCGTTATATATCCCGCGGAGCACCACACCGCTCATCGATACCAGAAACAGGCAGGTAATGGGAATGGCCATCATACGTACAAAGCCTTTAAATGTAGACTGCAGTACCTTTGATACGGGTCTTTTCAGCTCTCCGCCCGCATCGCCGAGGGAATGGATCACCGCAACGGTAGAGAAAACCAGAAGCAGCACAAAGCCTATTGCCGTTACCGCCAATACGCCTCTCTGAATGGCCGGGGATACGAAAAGCACATTGATAATAGGCATCTTCTGCCCGTCATATTCCACATCCGCTACGCCGCTGAATATCTCGAAGAATTTAAGGACATACTCTATACACTTATAAAGCATGCTGACCAGATCAAAGAGAAATGTGGACAAAACATCCATTAAAAGTGAAGCTATGGCTTTCACCGTAGGCCAGACTATGCTTAGCAGCATAGGCTTCATTACATTGTTGAAAACCCAGGTCAGTATCTTCGACAGGACACTCGCGATAAACTCGATAATGGGCTGTAATATCTTCTCAAAAACCCATTTGAATATCTTGGCGAACAGACCGAGATAAACATGTTCCATGATCCGCCCTTACTTTTCCTTTATTGCACCCTGTACCATAAAACCTGCTGCCGACAAAAATATCTTTGCTCCGGTCCATACTATCTCCGGAACTTTCTCCAGGAAAGTGATATCCACCGGGAATATCGGTATCATCTTTACAAAGAAGCCCACTGCTGCAAAACCGCCCAGTGCCGCAGTTACGGATACTACCACTATCCTCTCCGCCTTGGTCGAGAGATGTGCGATAAATGCAGCTATACCGGCTCCGGCTACTGCCGAGAACAGCGGATAGGCTATCTCCGGTATATTCAGTCTCTCTGCGAGCATTGCTGCCAGTATCGCCGAAAGATTGGCCTGCACGAAGTGATAGACTGCAATGAATATACCTATCTTCAATACCGTCCATGCGAGCGCCGCACATATGAGTCCGGCTATCACCTGCACCAGAAACATGGTCTGGTCATTCAGTTCAAAGCCTTCCACAAATGCATGTACATGGCTGTAACCTACCGCAAAGCCTATCACACCCAGCGCTGCACGGTATATGCCGTAACCTTCCATACATATGAAGCCAGCTACCAGCATCAGGATCACATACATCAGTACTCCCTCAAACTTGATATTGGCCATCTGAGATGTAAAACTCTGCATAAGTGATATTGTCGTATCCGTTGCACTTGAAGCTCCCGAAGCTAACATTTATCTTACCTCCTGTTTATATTTTATTCTATGATAGGTGAATTGCCCGCTTTACGCAGTATATCCGCCACTGCTTCATCCCAGCTCTTTCCGGTTCCCAGACCGGCTGCATTCTTTTTGAGTGATGTGATTATGGCATGGCAGTCTGCTTTTTCAAAAGCCTTCTTCTGTTTCTCAAGATCGTCGTCATATTCACCCTGATAATACTCCGTCCATGAGTTCTGATAATTTGTACTGTCATGATATTTTGCGGTCATCAGGTTGTATTTCACCATTATCTCTTCAACCTGCCACTCATATCTGCACTTTGCCAGTTCCGCCAGAAGTTCGGTCTCTTTCCAGGGAAGCAGTCCCTCGTTTTCCTCATTCTGTCTCGGCAGGCCTGACAGTACAAAGAACTGTTCGTAACCGCTGTCCTGCATCCTTTCAAAGATATCCTTGCCGTAATCCGGGCTTATATCGGCAAACAGTGTATTCATATAGCTTTCAAAATCAGGTATATCCTTTGTTCCGTCCGGATCATTTACAAGCTCATACTTCTCCACTATATCCTGAAGCACAGCCTGATAGAATTCCATCTGGGTGATATTCTGGGCATCATCCTTATTGGTCCTGTTTGCGTACAGATCTACAATGGTATCGCTGAGCTGTATCTCATCCATATCCTGGATATCCACACCCTTATCACCCTCTTCCACCTGGACCAGGGTCTCATTCTGGACTCTCATCTCCTGCCAGTCTTTATAAGCCTTTCTGTATTCGCTGTACTCGTCGGTAAGCGCACCGTTATCGGGATGAACTCCCAGCAGCGAACTGTAGTCTTTTGTAGAGAGCTTGTGCGTCACATTAAAGTCCCGATAATAATCGGAAAGCACCATCTCCACCAGCATTATCTCAAGCATTCCCTCGTAAGTGGCAGTAAATACCTGGCTTTCATTCATAAGGTACTGCCAGCTGTCAGGTATTCTTCCGCCATCCATCTGTATGCCTATGAGCTTGTAATACTCATTTAGTGCCTTTCTCTGTTTCTGTATCTTTTCCGCAACCTCTTTAGCATACTTTTTAAGTTCTTCGGTAACCGTCACGTCATATTCTTTGCATATAGCCTCAAGTTCTTTCTGTGTATCACTCTCCGAGCCGGTAAACAGCCTCTGTGCCCTTGCAAATTCCGTATCGGTAGCAGGATCAGGCGTTACTATCTCGTATACCGGATCACCGTTCTTATCCTTTTTCATGATGCGCAGCGTATGCGTCCTTGAGTGATAAAGGTCCCTCAGTTGATCGATATATGAGCTCACATTTGTATTGGTCTCATCGCTTATGAGTTTCGCGAGATCTATGATATAATACTTTGCCATGGACAGATCCGCCGGAGTATAGTCATACTCCTCGGTCTGGTAGCCAAGCAGCATATACTTTCCGTTTTTCATAGGATATATGTTATAATAATGTCCACCGAGAAGCTTCATCATGGTATCACCACCCATGTCATACAGTGAAACACCGTCACCTTCGTGGCATATCATGAGTTTGGACTTATTGTACGGAAGCAGGTTCTCCGCCAGAAGACTGTACTCGGGGTCATCCTCCATCGCTTTATCGCTTATCTTTTCCGTACTGCTCTTTTTCTCTTCTTCCGGGGATGCATCTTCCACGTTCAGGCCGTAGCCGCTGATACGTTTTATGGTATCCATCATGATCTGATCATAAGCCTTGTATCTGCCGTCCTCACCCAGTTCATAAAAACGGATGGACTCGTCGGTAAGCATGGCTACCAGGCTCTTGCCGTCCGCGGTCGTATAAGTTCCTACATCTTTTGCCTGACCTATGACACCCTCGTCGAACAGTCTGCCATTAATGCCCTGATGCATCTCCTGTATCCATGAGTAATAAGTCTTATCATCAACCGACGGCAGCCATGATTCCCCGAGAAGATCATCATAAGGCAGGCCGGTTGCTCCGTTTGCTCTTTTATTGCCGCTCTTATCCTTGTAGGTGACACAGCCGAGTCCCTTTAAGGCTTTAACGTTTTCTCCGGTCCAGATATTTCCTCTTGCACCCATCGTGGTCGTCTTAGGAAACTCCATCCTGTATTTCGTGGGTATCGTCACCTCACAGGTAATATCTTTGTAATATACACTTTCACTGCCACATTTTACATATATCGGCTGCTGTATCGTAAATGTCGTTGTATCATCTATTACCATTTTGGGCAGCGGATAGGTATACTTACCGTCTTTGGACATGGTCTCAAACTGATCACAGTCGATAGCGTAATACCCCTTCGTAGATTTTCCGTCATTATAATACTGTGCCCCGTAAACCATAACGATAGGAAGATAGCTTTGCAGACTGCCGTTACCGAGGTAATATTGCTTATTGTTGTATTTATAAAAGCCATCCGTTCCGCAGCTTTTGTCATACGCCGAATAGGGAGAATAGCTTGACCGCTTCATAGCCGGTCTTGAGCTGTCATTTTCACTCTTTGAGAATACTCCGGGTGTAACAAAGGGATACATCACATCAGAACCGTTTTTACTGAAATAATACACCAGGGAGTCCTTCGGAAAATAATCGGCATAATGAGCATATATATATGCCACCGAATACTTCTTCAGCAGATTGTTATTTCCGATAAAAAATGAATAATCCTCAGATGTGGGAACTCTTGCTGCCACATATTCCGCTACTCTTGAATAAACATCAGGCACCCTGTAATTGTTAAAGCCATGATTTCTTATGGCATCCTCCATTCCCTTCAGGGCATATTCGTCATATCTCGGATCCGTTACTTTTATAGTTTCACCACCATAGCTGATATAGAGATCGTTCATTGATGTTATACCTGCAAGCGCATAATAGATATTGATCCCCTGCTTCTTCATATCAGCTGTATCAAAGACCGTATACCCGTTTTTCATAGTATCTGAGATACTGTTGTAATAATTATTATATATTTCTGCATTTCCGTTCCTGGTATATCTGCCAAGCTTTGAATCAATGGCACTGCTATAGCCGTCAAGCCCCGTGGCACATTGCAGGATCTCTTTGCTGCTGTAATTAATATTATTATCCTTAAAAAGCTTTACTTCAGCTTCCCTCCGGAGATCATAGGGAAGATCGATATATATGGCTGACCTTTTTGCCTGGCTCTCACACGCTTGCTTAGCCTCGTCCCTAATATTGGAGGTAAATTTGATCGGCGCATCCGGCCCCCCTATGTTGAGCGAAAAAGTAGAAACGGAAGCACTTATATATATCACGCCGTCTTCTTCGTCATAGTCTTTTCCGTCATCTTCATCTTCATCGGAATCGGCATCTTCATCATTTTCATCGATCATATCGCTCACCGACTTGTCATCGAAAGGCTTCTTGGATGCCTCTACCTGAAGGGAGAAATACACCAAAAGCTCGCTGTCAACCTGAACGTCGACAACGGAATAGCGCCAGTATTTATAATATTCTTTGAATGAAAACTTTCTCAAAGCCCAGAGCTTAGCTTCCGGGATATCGAGCATATCCATTATGGAAGAATTGATCTCGGAATAATAGCATTTGCTCGAAAGTTCATTACCGTCCTTATCAAAGATATTGACACTATCGTCCAATTTGTCATATATGAAATAAGCTTCCAACCCATCCGCCTGGCCTGCGATCAGGATGGGCTGGTTTTCGCTGTAATATTCACTTGTATAATAACGACTGTATAAAACGTTGTATTTGCTTGTCTCCGGCTCAAAGCTCATAAGCACAAGGACATAACCGTCCTTGCCTTCAGCCTTTCCATCCGGTACGGGTACTGCATAATTTGATGATACCCCGGTCTTCGGGATCGTCAGACCGGTATTGATATCCATAGTGTATCGTGCGTCTTTAAAAACAGGCGTAAGATATGCGTAGATAAACCTGCCTGTTGACTCGCTGTAAGCCACTGCTTTAAACTCGCCGGTCAAAGCGGTAGTTGTTTCCTCTTCCATATCAAAATCCAGGTAGATGGGGTTGATATGGCAGGGCAGCATCCAGTAAGCGGAGTCGCCTTCTATATCGTATTTGGCGAAATCCACGTCAGCAAGTGCAGCCTGTTTGATACCATCCGACGCTCCGTACGGTTCAATGGGCGGATAAGCCTTAAATGACAAATCTCCGTTTACCAGTATGGATTTACAACCGCACAGTAAGAACGATATCAGCAGGATCACTGATATAAGACGGCGCAGCCCCTTCCGGGAACTGCACCGTTTTATTCTTTTTTCTCTATTTTCAGTTTGATGCATCGGGAACATTAACAGAGATATTTGCTGCACCTTCCATCCACTCGGTCAGCGGGCCTGTAGCTACGTTAAGAACAACGATAAGTACGAAGATAAGTATGAAACCTATGATCGCATTCTTGAGCTGTCCCTTAGCCTTCATCTTGTCCTGGGGCTCCTCTGCCTTAGCGAGCTTAACGCCTAAGAAGATCGAGTAGATCGCACCCAGCGCCACAACAATGGCTATGAGCGGGCCCGTAGCCTTGTTGATCAGCGAGACTATAGGAGCGGCCGCTGCTGCAAAAGGGTTGTCTTGGTTAAGTAACATCATGTTTCTTTCCTCCTTTTTATAAAAGATTATATTGTTTTCTATTTTTATTATAATACCTGCATATTCTTTCTCGCGTATATGAGGATCACTCCCCCCGCTATGATCAATATTGCAGATATGATAATCACTCTTTCGACCGGAAACGGTATCCCGTTCTTCACGGTAAATTCGTAACTCCTGTAATTGCCTGCCGCATCTGCTATCTCTATCAGGTAGCTTCCGTTCACTTTTATGCAGCCTTCCAGGGCTGTTACCTCGGCACCGTCCCTTTTTATCTTAAGCTCCGCTACATCGTCTCCTCCGGAAAAATACACGTTATCGGCGATCACTTCTCCGGTCCCGGGCTCGGGATCAAACTTAAGCGCCGGCGGTGCGGTATCTCTTGAAAAGCTCATCGAATAACTTAAGCCCGTATCCTCCGTCCCCATAAAAAACAGCTCATAGGTTCCGTCACTCTTTGCATAAAAGTTTGTCGCACCAGCTGTGGGATATGCGTCCCCGTTCTTTTTCGCATACGCTATGCGCATTCCCTTCGGTGCCCTTACCATGCTCAGGTTCATGACCGGATCCCTGAATATCCTGAAGCAGAAATCCACTCTGTATGCTTCATCCTTAGCCGTCGCACTCTCCAGATCCCAGAAGGTAACAATATAACTTCCCTCCTGCCTGTATATCTTTTCATCACCGGCTATGAATTCCCCGTTCAAAAGTCCCGATATATTTGTAAGTCCGGGTGAACACGCCAGCTGCACCGTTCCTCTGGTATATGCTCCCTGCGGCACATTGGCCTCTATCCATTCTCCGTCGGGAAGGGTATATCTGAATAGTCCGTCCCGTCCGCTGAGTTTCATTTCCGGTTCTCTTGTAATGTTTATCTCCGCATTATTGGCGGAGAGACTCATTATGATCGAATTCCCTTCTTCGGTGACCGAAAATCTGAACACGGCCTGGTCGCTATCATTGCCGATATATACTTCGTAAAAACCTTTATCCAGATATATGCCGTCTTCTTCTCCTGATGGTGCCCCGTCCTTAAATACCCGGATGATACTGACTCCTTCATCGGGATCCACATATACGAATGCTGCAGTGCCTCCGTTCTTACAGTTCGTCATGAAATTACCGACTCCCGGTATCAGGTAAGTATAGCCGCCGTCTTCATCACCGCCGGTCAGCACTGCCGTCTTTTCCTCTGCTCTTACTCCTGCATCCGACAAAAACCACAGCACAGCCGTTATCAGTATGAATATACGATATCCTGCCTTTGTCTTCACATCGTCCTTCCGCTCTTCTCCGCCTGATTAACGTGTTCGCGTTCCATGGTCTTTGCACGTTCCCTTACAGGCCGTCTGACTCTGCGGATACCGCCCGCTTCTCTTTCGATAGCTTCGAGCTGTTCCAGATTTATGCGTCTCCTTCCGGGTCTCTCGGCGCTCTGCTGTTTAAACTGCTTATCTGCAGCTTCCGGTTTGAATCCGTTTTCCTCACGTCTGGCTCTCTCGGCTCTCAGTCCGTCAAGCTCTTTATTCCATATAGCTCTGTTTTTGGGGCTGTCAAAATATGCCATTTCCATACCTCGCTGTATATATGTCCCTGTATCATAACTGCATTATACTCTTGCATGTGATGCAAAAGTGAAGCAAAAAAAACATATTTTACTGCTTCGATGCGTAGGGTCTCGAACCTGCCTCTGCCAGCTCATCGTAATGAACGCTGATGGCTTTGTTTACGCTCTTTAACAGGTCTGTCTGGCCTCCCGGAAGAAGGAATACCATACCTATCTGGGGACCGTTTCTGAGTTCCTGGATATTCAGTTCCGCATCAGACATAAGCTGGACCGCTTCCCTTTCTGTACAGATCCCTGCATCGACCACTCCTGCCCTTATGTCTATGCTCATGAGAGCCATATCGATATAAGCTGACTGTACCACTCCCTCGATCCCGGGTATATCTGCCGCACTCGTTACCGGAATGGAATTGGATACGCCCACATTCTCATCCTTATATGCAGCAAGATTATCCACATAGGCATTTTTCGCATTAACAAGATAAAGGCTGCCGTAGCCGTAATTCTCGGACACAAGATACTGGCTGGCATAAGTATCAAGTCTGGTGTATGAGCCGGCCGCCATATCAACCCTGCCGTCAGCGAGCATGGATGTCAGCTCCTTCTGATCGGCAGCATAGATATACTCTATCTGTGTATTCTCGGGAAGATATTCGGGCAGTACGTTCAGCACCTCACACTCCCAGCCGGCATATACGGGATTCCCGTCTTCATCGGTAGACCTGAAACAGCTCCTGTCCTCGCCGCAGGCTATCCCCACCGTAAGCACTCCGTCAGCCAGTACGCTCGGTGCATCCTGCTGTGAAGCGCCCTTTCCGCCGCAGGCGGTCAGTACTGCTGCTGCCGCGATCATCAACAAAGTTACTGCTTTCTTTTTCATAACCTTTCTCTCCTTAAGTCATCGTGAACAGGTCTTCTATACCCTTCGCTGCCACGATGTTTACTGTCGTTCTTTCCTGGGGCGAGGTGATCACAAATGCACGGCCCCGTCCGTTATTGATGATATCTTCCTGCTCGGTCTCATTGATTGCTCCGGCCTTTTCATACAGCTTGCACAGGTCGTCCATATCATTGGGCGCAAGCGGGAAGATAAAGCTGTACTGGCTGGCATTTATGATAGCAGTGGATTTTCTCGCAAGTTCTTCCGTACCCACAAAGTCCTTTATGTTCTGTGTAATGACTATCTGCATACCGTTGTACTTACGGATACGCTTTGCCAGCTGGAACATAAAATCAAGCGCTATCGGGTATTTGGAGTCAATGAACACGTGAGCCTCGTCTATAACTATCACTATCTTGCGCTGCGCATTGTAACGCATGTTATATTCCCTGTTCTTTATT
>JAIKYA010000049.1 GCA_024683645.1 Lachnospiraceae bacterium | reverse complement strand
CGAACTTAAATCCCTGAAAGCGCCTTTCTCGTCAGTCCATCCCAGACTCAGATCGGTAACACCGTTACCGTAGACATTATCCGTATCCGTCGTAAACATGAGCGCAAATACAAATACAAGTATGGCGATCACCACAGTGTTCGTAAATGTATATATTCTGTTTGCTTCTTCTGTCAGACTCTCGATCGTCATCTTTACTGCCGTCTCCGAAATCAGCCAATATTTATGCCATTATATCACCGTCGTTCCCATTTGTACAGCCTTTAATGAAACGCCATCCGACTGCCATCCGACTGCCATCCGACTGCCATCCGACTGTTTTCGGACAAAAAAAAGAATATATGGTATAATGAGCCAAATATGCGCCCGAGAGGTATTGATAAATGATCTTATTCTGTTTTCTCTATACAGCCGCTTTTGCCCTTATAGCGGCACGCATGTTGTATTACAGGGGCTCGCTCAAACGTGAACGGCTCGATAACGTTATCATGTTCTATACCATCTTTCTCTTTACCTTTACGTTCACCTATTTCGAAGATACTATAATGATATATGAAAATGCGAGGGTATTTAAGAGTGCCTTAAAACACGGACAGCTCTTAAATTATTACGACTTTGCGATCGAAAACAGCGCATACAGCTTAAACGCCAACTACAACATTATCCTGTATTTCATCTTTGCAGTCTGTATGCTCCCCTATGATATCTGCTGTAAGCTGTTCGGCGACATCCCTCTCTTTTACGGACATATGTGGTACAACGTACTGGTAAGCGTCTTATTCGTATTTACCTCCATACGCTTCCGCAGCCTCCTCACTGTCTGGAAGATCGATGAAAAAACGAAGGAGATGATGACGGTACTTTATTACATGAACCCCGTACTGCTCTTCTGTACTGTCGGCTTTTCGCAGCTGGACATCTTCTATATCGCCATATTCCTGGAAGGTCTCATACTTTTCGAAAAAGGAAAGACCGACCGGGCCTGTCTTCTCTGGTCGTTATCCGTTGCGATGAAAGGCTTCCCCATACTTATCATCGTTCCCCTTATACTCCTTAGGGACAAGCGGCTGTTATACATCCTGCGATATACCGCGGAAGCACTCAGCCTCAGTGCCATCTTCCATCTGATCTACGGGAGCAGCACCGGCTGGATAAGGAATCAGGAGCACAGCCCGCACTACGAAAAACTCTTTTCGGACCGTATACCTTCACAGGTAGGTACGGTTTCTGTTTTTCTCGTTCTGTATCTGCTCATACTTTTCTTCTGCTGGATAAGCAAAAAAGAATCCTTCCGCAGCACCATACTCTGCGGTCTGTCCGTATACATGTGTTTCTTCTGCTTTACGGCCTGGCTGCCGCAGTATGCGGCAATGTGCGGACTGTTTCTGATACTCTCGGTCCTGCTCGTCGGAAAACCGCATTATTTTCTCGGTATCGAGACTTTCTTCTCTCTGGGTTACATTTTCTCGGTATGGCTGAAATATCCTGATGTGAACAACAGCATGCTGGTCGGAGCAAAGAATGCTCCCGTCTTCAAAGAATTTGTCATGGGTATCACGACTTTTAAATATCCGCTTGAACTGGCGCTCAGCATATCCACAGCAGCCGGTATCTTCCTTCTGGTATATACCGCCATCTGCGTAAAGAAAGAAGAGAATGCGGACTGGAATTTCCCTGCAGGCTATCTGTATCTTCCGATGATGCCCGTCTATGCGATATTGATGCTTTCAGCAGTGATCAATCATATAAGCTGAGATCACTCGCGGACTTTTTCCGCTTCCGCATAATCTATCTGCACGGCTTTTCCGTTTTCGATGCGGTATATGATATCGCAGTTCTTTATCGTCGTGATCCTGTGTGCTATCACCAGCATGGTCAGTTTTCCCGCCAGATGATAGATGGCTTCCATGACTGCCGTTTCCGTTTCATTGTCAAGCGCCGATGTGGCCTCGTCAAGTATCAGCAGTTCCGGCCCGGTGTACAGAGCCCGCGCTATACCTATACGCTGTCTCTGGCCGCCCGAAAGCTTCACCCCGCGGTCGCCTATACGGCTGTCGAGCCCTTTCTCCTGGGAACGCACGAAATCTCCGAGCTGGGCCTCATCCAAAGCTTCCCATACGCGTTCGTCACTTATCTCATCCTCAGGTATGCCGAAAGCAACATTCGCACGTATCGTATCATCGATAAGATATATGGTCTGCGGGATATAGGCTATGGTATTATGCCACGAGCGCACATGCTCATAGATATTTACACCATCGACCGTAACCTTTCCTCCTGCAGGCTCATACAGTCCCATTATTATATCCGCGACCGTTGTCTTGCCCGCACCCGATCCTCCGACCAGGGCAACCGCACTCTTTGCGGGTATCTTTAAGCTGAGCCCGTTAAGCACTTTTACATCAGGCTTTGAGGGATATGCAAATACTATATCCGACAGGGCTATCGCCTCCTTAAAGCTGAGTGCCTCTTCCTTTTCACCGATATGCTCCAGCTCGGTCTTCTTCAGCTTTTCTATCTCCATCAGGTCATCATATACAGCATCTACGGAAGGCTTATTGAACATGATGGAACTTAAGTATCCGCTGACACGGTTAAATGAAGGCAGCATACGGAACGCAGCCGTTGCAAAGACTGACAGTATAGGGACAAAGCCTTCTACATCCGAACCTGCAAGTATACGTACCGCCATATAAATGAGTATGGCACTGATACATATCATCTCCACCACAGGCTTGGGCATGTTGGAAAGGAATACCTGCTTCTGCTGTACTGTCGCACTCATACCATAAGCATCGTCATATTTTGACAGAAAGAACTCCTCCTTGTTTGCGGCCTTTATCTCCTTTACACCGTTAAGAGACTGCAGAAACCACTTGGTACGCAGAGCAGTATATTCCCTGTTCTTTGTACCCAGCCGCTTCAGCCTTCCGCGGAAAATGCCTACAAAAAGCAGCAGCAGTATCGCCATGATCACGGTGATCAGAAGCGTTGTCCTGATATCAACTATTGCAAGATATATAACGAGCAGGAAGCAGACCATTACCTCTATCAGAAGCTGCAGTACATACTGTATCGCTGTAAAGAAGCTGCCCGCATCCTTTATGTTACGGTTCAGTTCGGAAACATTGTGGCTTACGTGAAATGAATAATCCTGATACACATAGCATCTCATCAGTCTCACCGCCAGCTTCCTCTGGTTCTGGTAGACGAGCCTGTATAGCGAATGGTTCATCCATAGTATATAAACATTTTTGATGATGTATATCGCCACCAGAATGAATGAGAATACCGCTATCAGCTGCACTGTATCGTGAATATTCAGAAGGTCGGATACCAGGATAAAATACCATTTTGTCTCTGCCTTCTCCGGACTGGTCACTGCTTCTATGAGCGGCAGCACCAGAGATACTCCGAGCAGTTCGAACACGGAATTCAGCATTATGATGAGCAGCAGTGCAAACACTTCTTTTCTCTGCTTCTTATCAAGTACGATATGCATTTTTTTGATCATATTCAGAAAACCACTCATACGATCAACGATCCTCCCCTCAGATCAGTCTTTTATCGACAGCTTCTCTCCCCATATAAGCTCAGTCTCGGGCGGGTCGAGTTTTAAGAAGCCTCCGGCCGGAGTAAATGTAAGCTCGGAAAAATAAACCTTATCAAGATCGTAAAGATCCACTCTTACAAGAGGAAACTCTGCAGACAGCTTTCCTGCAAGTTCAAGCATCTCACCTAAGTGTTCCGGTTTTTTTATGACCGACGGATCCGGCACTCCCGGTCTGTCCGAACGGTATACATCCATGTGTTCCCACCCGGTATCAAAGAAATCGATATAATGCTTATCACCGTTCATCGTCATGGCATAGATGAACTGCGGTACGCCGTTAAAACAGTAAAACTTATAGGTCTCTATATCATCACCCAGGTATTCTTCAACGAGTATCTTCTTTTCGATATTCTTATAATGGAGCTCGCAGTATTCCTTCCAGTAATCTTCCTTCATCCAGTCATTAAGCTTTTTTATGCAGGATGAACGGTCGAGTTCATTTTTATCCCTGCATATGATGTTATAACCGCAGCCGTGATTGCACTTTATCACAAACTTTTCCGGAAGTGCATCAAAGTCGATATCGGAAGCCTTATCATAAACTGCTATCAGTCCCGGAAGTATATCAGCCAGTCCCTTACGTTTCAGCACATCCCTGACTTTTACCTTGTCGGCACACTCTGCCACATATTTATCATCGGCATATCTGAAAAGCTTCAGGTAATGTATCTTTTCGTTTATGGTTTTCGGCTCTTTAAAATCCGGAGCCTTGCCAAAGACAGCGGTATAATACTTTACGGTCTCCGCTACCGGATCATGAGCACTCATCCACTCATGCTTCAGCTTTCTCAGCCTGTCCCTTATCATACTCATTTCTTTACCCGCTTTTTATATTTTCTGTATTCCCATGCGGTCTTCATCATTTCCTTCGGATTGATGAGCCTGTATCTGTCCGTCGGGTTCATCCTGCGTTCTTCCTCATTCAGCTTATATCTGTCATCGAGTACCTTGTCAAAATACTCATCATCCTTCTCCATCTCCTTGATCGTGTCATACACTCTCTCGTATATGGCCGAGCGCAGACGGTATTTCATACGCTTGAACAGACCTATCTGTTCGGTAAAGAAACTCTTCTGGAACAGGTCATCGTATTCCCTGTTACGGACCACCTTTTCCGGATACCTGACCGGCAGTTCTATCTCCCTGCGTTCAACCTCCGCAACATAGGATATTTTATCTGCACTGTCCCCGGGATGTTCTCCCCTTATATCACCCATGCCTGTGTTGTGTATCAGATCATATTTGGGGATGATGCCGAGCTTATCATATGCCCACATCATGAAGCTCCACTGATACCCCCAGGTACGGTACCAGTGATACTGCAGGTCATCAAAAACTATCGAGAAAAAATTATAGGTTTTTTTATCGAGTATCTTTTTGAAATACTTTTTCTTTTTCAGCTCCGGCCATCTGCGTATGTTCACATCATACAGTTCCCATGCTCTCTTCCAGGTAGCCCAGCCCCATATGCTCGCAAAAGCCGAAAAACATATATCTCCGTCCCCAAAGCATGCCGCACCGGGATGCAGATTGGTACCGGAGATCATCGCTATGCGCTCGTCATCTTTGTAATATTCCAGCATATCCCTGCAGAACCAGAAGAAACTCTGCACGGCTTCGATATCATCTTCGATAAAGATCGCCCGGTCCTCTTTCTCGAACACCCACGCCATGCCGCTGGGCATACGGTATCTGAGTCCCATATTTTTCTCTGCATAATTCCTGTGCACTTCGCAGTCCCAGTCTATGTTCGAATCGATATAGTCTCTCACCCTGCCTACTGCGACCGCATCCTTTTTGTTCTTCGGGCCGTCTGATATGATGTAGAGCTTTTCGGGTTTCAGTTTTCTTATCTGTTCAAAACTGCGTTCCGTCAGGTCAAACCGCTTGTACACGATCATCACTACCGGTACGTCAAAACGTATCTCTTTGTCCATTTTATGCTTCCGCCTTATCTTTTCCGTGAGGATGTTTCAGATGCCAGATGATATAAACCTTTATCTTTTTTGCATATACCCTGAAAAAATCCCATCCGCAGAATGTATCTTTCCAGCTGCAGTCTTCCTTTATCTCCGAGCAGGCCGTTATATATATACTGTCCTGTCCCGTATAGGGAACTGCCTTCATCTTTCTGTTACTGAAATGTATGTACAGTCTTTCTTTCTTTTTTCCTGTAAGTTTATTGACATGATACAGCGCACCGTTCTCCCATCTCCAGTACTGGAAGAGGGTATTTTCCTGAACCGTATTGTCTATCATCTTTTTGTAGCCCTTGCGTTCCTGATAGATATTCGCAAAGTTTTCTCTCGTCCAGTATATGCGCTTCCCGTTTTCCCTTATTATCATGGGGACTCCGATCCACTCATCGAAGCCTGTCTCGTTCTCTTTTTCAACTATGCTCTTCCAGGTGAAATCCTTATTCAGCGACCAGTCGGGACGTTCCATCAGATAGTAATCATTCACTTCCTCCGTATTCCTCACTATCTCAAGGTTACCGAGGACCTGCAGCCAGTCGTACTTATCCAGAAATTCATCGGGGAAGTTTTTTCTCAGATCTCCCAGTATCAGATCACAGTCTCCGAAAGCCCAGAAATCATAATCCTTCACCCACTCTCTGAAAACTTTTCCGTATACGGGTTTGATATCACAGAGCTTGCGTGTTTTTGTCATGTTCACGTATCCGACTTTTTCATGGATAAGCGCCACGCACTCTTCATAACTCATGTATACGATATTGATATTCGGCGTATCCTCCCATTTTGCAAGTGCGTGATCATCCGTAAAGATATAGAAATCTATCGTGGGATTAGCCTTGCAGGATGCCATGAACCAGTCTATATAGTCCGGCCACTTTCCGGTCTCTCTGGTGAAATATGCGATTATATGAGCTATACTGTACATTTCATTCCCCGTTTGTAGTATTCCGTTTTTCTGATATCCGCATCTCTCAGATATTCGATCATCTCTTTTGTGATCCTGTCATTATACTTTTTCGTTCCCTTATCACTTTCAAAATATTCAAGAGCGATCTCTTCTCTCATCTTTCTGTATCCGTCGCGGACCATCCTTGCAAACACATCATCGAACTTCCTGTATTCGCCTACACCCGAAGCCTTCAGATAGAATACTTTTTTAGCTGTCTTTATCTGCTCTTCATCAAGATGCCTTATCTCCGCTATGTTCTCCAGCACCTTCAGATACTCTTCGCGATCCTTCGGCTCCACGGTATAGCCGAAACCTTTGTAATAAGGCACTCCCGCTATTACCGCAGGCACTCCCGCACAGGCAAATTCGGCTCCTCCGTTTCCTCCGATGGTCACCAGCACATCTGCCACGTCCTTAAGGCTTGCCGCACTTATATCATCACCGAAGAAAAACATGTTGTCAGTTTTATGCCTTGCAAACATATCCTCTATGGAATCCTTATCTTCATGATATGACTTCCTGGTGGGATGGGGTTTTAATATCCAGTTCACGTTCTTTACTTTCGCGGCTGCTTTCAGAGTTTCCTCACACCACTCATAATAATCCCTGAAATATATATGTCCGTAATTGAAGATCGCATCGGTGAAAGTATGCGCGAGTATGATCACGTTCTTTTTTTCGGGATCGAGTCCAAGCTCTGCTGCCGCCGCGGCCCTGTCTATCACACGTTTCCCGGCATAGGCCTGCCTGTCTATCTCCCTGCCGCTCTTGCCGGCAAACCTTTTCTCTATATATTCTTCTGCTTTCGTAAGTATTTCATCGCCGGTCCTTTCCATCTCCCGGTGTATGGCTTCGTTATTTCGCTCTCCTCTGCGTACCGTCCAGAGATTTTCGTCAAACCTGATCGTCTCGTCAGCTGCCGGCGATACATTTTTGATCTTCGCACCGTGCGTGTAGAAAAGCGCCTCCTGCATCCATTCGTGATATGCTATGTCATCCGACACCAGCAGCAGCGGCTTGTGGTTTTTAACAAAAATCTCCAATAGTCCGTACATCCACAGCAGATGGACTATCTTCTTTATACATGTACTGTTCCTGCAGCTTCTTATTGTCGAGAGATCCGAAGTTCGGAGTATATCCTCATACATGGATGCACCTACCGGAACATCCCCCTTTTTCATCTTCTTCAATCCTTCTCCGCTTCCGTCGGCAAGCAGAAACAGAGAGGTCTTTATGCCTGCTCTGAGAAATGATCGTATATTTTTTCTGCATTCCCTGTTTATCACATACAGTTCCATGCCGAATGCCCCTGTCAGCTTCTCCAGCTCGGGGGACTCATTCCAGCACAGCACTATCACGCCGGCATCAAGCGCATCGGCAGCTCCACGTGCATAAAACAGCTTGGGCAGTACCCATGCCATCTGCATACGCACCATACAGAGATTCACATATATATACTTACCGTTATGCTTTTTATAATATCCCTGTTTTTCGATCTCGGCGCACAGTTCTTCCAGTACGCCTGCCCCGAGGGGAAATTCTGTTTTACCCATGTTCACTCCTATACTTTCAGATCAACTATTTATCTTACCACAACGCTCTGCCTTTATCAATTACTGCAGCCGGCGTAATCCTTCAGAAAACTCCAGTCCCCGCCTTCGGAATCAAGCCTTTCTTCAAACTCATAAACGATACTGCGCAGTGCATCAGTCTCTTCATCTATCGTCTCTGCCGTGATCTTTCTGTCTTCATTTATCACCGAAGCCGCCTGCAGCCGGTTCACTTCATAATCGGCATGGCAGTAATCGCAGTAACGGCCGAGATCCATTATGATATCCTTATCATTGAAAACTCCGGAATAAAAGCTTACATTATCATATTTATCCAGCCTCTCCACCACACGCTTAAAGGTTGCAAAGTATCTTTCCATCCCGCCGTCCCTGTAATGTATGTCCCACCACAGTATGCTCGCTACGGTAAAGAAAAACTTATACTCTGTTTCCGGATGTGCGGCTACCTGTTCTTCGATAAGGTCGATGTTCTTTTCTCTTTTTTCCAGATAGTTCTCACCCGTAAGCGATCTCATCTCCTGCACCTCGCCTTCCGGCTTATGCATGCTTATTGCCTGATCGTAACTGTATTCGGAGTAAATGCTGAAATCATATGCCCTGCCCGTATCATAATCCTTATGCATCGACATCGTGATCATGTAGGGTATCTCCTTAAATATCACATCAACGTTCCAGAGATAGTTCACATCATTAAAAGGATTTCTGTCTCTCAGATATTCCACCTGATCCTGCTTCGGATCCTCTACCGGTTCATACTGCAGCTGGTCGGGATCTATCCCCCAGAAGACATATTTCAGGTCGCGGTATTTATACGCCTTATCAAGATAGTAGGCAAAAGTCGAGCAGGCTCCGCCGCTCGCGACTGCTTTTATGCAATTGCAGCCAAAGGCCTCATTCAGTTCCGTGGTATTTATGTTCATGGTCACTGAGCTTCCCAGCAGCAGGGCATCATAATCAAGATGCTGCAGGGCACCGTTCACCTGATACTGCTGCCTTGTCTGCACAGCCTTCAGTCCGAACCAGGGTTTGTGATAATGAAAGAAAGGATCGAAAACAAAAACGATAAGCGCCGCTCCCAGGAGCAGTATCGCCATGATCAGCAGTATCTTCTTTCCTCTTTTTCCGTAGTCTTCTTCTCTCATGTCTTAAAAATTCGAGTATAAAAACACAACTATCTTTGACAGTGATATCGTGCACAGCACGCCCAGCAGTGCAAATACATATACTTCCCTTCCCTTATATTCTTCCTTCTCTATCGATATGAGCACTTCTTTTCTGAGGCTTACCAGCATGGACACGGCAAGCATGAATACGATAAATATCAGATCGGTCAGATAATATGCTCCGGGATTTATCTTGCTGAGTATGGTCCTGGGTATATAGAGCAGACCGTTATCCATGCTCTTTGCCAGCTCCATGAAAAAGCCGTTATACTTAAATGCAAACAGCCGTGAAAAAAACAGCGGTATGTCTGCGAGCTTTTCACAGCGGAACACGACCCAGAAAATATTGACCAGTACAAAGCAGCCTGCATGTTTTACGGCATTTCCGAAACGGTTCTTTTCCATTTTCTCAAGCGCTTTCCGGAAGATATCCTCAAGTACTATGGCAACACCGTTTAAAAGTCCCCACAGCACAAAAGTCCATGCAGCTCCGTGCCACAGACCACTTAAGATAAACACCGCAAGTACATTCAGTTCTTTTATGAAGTTTCCTTTTTTGCTGCCTCCGAGCGGTATATAAACATACTTTACAAAAAAGCGGTTCAGTGTGATGTGCCATCTTTTCCAGAACTCCCTGATGCTTCCGGATCTGTACGGCGAATCAAAATTCTGCGGCAGATCTATGTTCATCATCTTTCCGAGTCCCACTGCCATGTCGCTGTATCCGCTGAAATCAAAATACAACTGGAAGGTAAAGAGCAGCATGGCGGTTACGGCAGAGAGCGTATCAAGAGCTGCGATATTATCATAGGCATGATCAACAGCCGGAGCCAGCATATCAGCTATCAGTATCTTTTTCGAAAGCCCGGCTATAAAGAGTTCCAGGCCTTTTGAAAAATTAACACGGTCGAAATCTTTTTTATTTCTGTCAGAAAACTGCGGTACCAGCGCATCATGCGATACTATCGGCCCCGCAACAAGCTGGGGGAAGAAAGTAACAAAGGATGCATATTCGATCAGCGGATAGTGTCCCGCATCTTTCCGCATACGGTCTGCAATATAGCCTATCTGCTGAAAGGTGTAAAAACTTATGCCCATTGGAAGTATGATGTGACGGAGCGGCAGATCTTTCGCCAGAAACAGGTTTATGTTCTCAGTAAAGAAATCAGCATACTTGAAATAGAACAAAAGTCCCAGATCAAAAACGATGGCAGTGATACCGAAAGTCGCTACCATACCCGTCTTTTCCATCATAAAACTGCAGAGGTGATTAACAAAGAGACTTGCAAGTATCAGAAACAGCAGTGCTATATTTCCGAAGGAATAAAAAAGGAGACTCATGCAAAGCAGCGACAGCTGTGAAGCCTTATAGAGTCCCTTCCTGTTTAACAGTCCGTAAATGATCAATACTGTCGGAACAAATATGAATATGAAAATATAAGAATTAAAGTACATGCTTCTTATCCCGTTTCAGATATGACCTTACACACAATGCAATGATCAGGGCTACCCTTATCCATGTCTGTCCCTGATATGAAAAAGTCATCCGCTCCTGTCCGTATAACGCTCCCGTCATCGGAAGCAGCCGCAGATATCCGAACACTACCGCCGCCGGTAAAAAACCGGCATCCGTAAATGCCACACACCACGCAAGCATTGATCCGAAGGCCGTCGATCCCATATCCGCACCCGGCAGAAACGAAGCGAACACTTCCGTGATGATGAGCGCAGTGCCCAGTCTCTCTGTCACGGTCGTTGTCATAAACAGCCTGTCGAAATACCTGATGATCAGATAAAGCATAAAAGCAGTCAGCACAAGACATATCGGAAGATAACGGCCGAAGCTCTTCTCACCGTTTCCGTTTAAGAATGAGAAAAACGATCCGCAGTTTTCATACAGGTGTTTATTTATATACCCGGCAGGGATATACGAATCATTAAGAAAAGCATGCACGATTGACGGAATGAGCGGCATCAGATAAAACAGCTTTGAGAAAGCCTTATCCCTTCCGGCGGTCATTATGATAAACGGTATCAGCAGCCACGCATAAATACTGAACAGACAGGCAAATGCGTAAAGCAGCATTCCCTTAAAGTGCTCTTTCTTTTCCAGCTGATACAGCGCCAGTATGCAGAATGCAAAGCTTATGTTTTCAAGTCTCCCGTACATTGCAGATGCAAGAGATACCGAAGGCAGTATGAACAGCAATACGCGCAGTGCCATACTTCCTGTCTTATCTGCGGCTGTCTTTCTTATAAATACCATGACAGAGACCGTAAGGAATATATCACCGATGATATGTAATGCGTTTCCGCCGCCCTTTTCGGGAAGTGCATATGCCGACATGAGCATGATCCTTATCAGTATGCCGCCCGCAAGAGCTGCCACTGCCAGCAGATATTCAAAATACTTATTTATCAGTCTGATCAGTTTTTTCTCAAACTCCGGCATGAGCTTTCTCCTTTCTGTCACTGAAGAAAATGACCAGATAGACTGCATACAGCATCAGCCAGATAAAAGACAATACCCTGTTGCTCACAGGCAGAGTCTCTATACCCACTCTTCCCGCATACATGTAATAATTGGTGATATAAAGTGCCAGCGCAGGAATAAGTGTCCTTTTGTCAAAAAACACAAGCATCAGTGCAAGTATCTCATATATATATCCGTACCTGTCGATCATGCACGGAAGGAAAAAAACGGTGGTAAAGCTGAGCAGGAATGCCGTAAATACCAGCCCCGCCGTTTCCATCTTCTGTTTCTTTTCAAGTATCACATAAATGAGCGTTCCCAGCAGCAGAAATGCAAAAAGCACGGCAACTATGCGGAATTTGTAGAAATCCAAAAAGCCTCCGGGCACTGCATCCTCGTCGGGAAGAAAACTCCAGAAGCTCGGATATTCCATATACATCTTCCCGCCCGAAAGTATCTGGTTCAGATATACATCGATAAACTTCACTCCCGTTATCGCGGATTTCGCAGACTTGGCAGATACCTCAGCTCGTATCGGTGATATGAGTCCGACGATCTGTCTGGGAAGAACGCTTAATACAAACATAAGCGGTACTTCCAGAAAATAAAGCAGTGAAAACTTTGCCTCATACAGATAATAAAAAGCATAGAACGGAAGTATGAATACCGTCTGCAGTTTAAACGCAAAAGCCGTCCCGAGCAGCAGAAACGAACGGAAATATTTTTTCCGGAACAGAAAGACCAGAGACCATATTATCAGCGCGATATACACGGAGTCACTCTGCCCCCAGGCGGAGGAATTGAATATCACGCTCATCGACAGAAAACAGAACGCATATGAAAGCGAGGCATATTCGATACGTTTTTCCTCCCCGGCTTTCAGGTTTTCAAAAACAAAACGTCCCACGCCTGCAGCAAGCAGGATATCGAAAAAAAGCCAGGTTGCTTTTAGTTTGTATATCGCCTCTCCGGGAATATGCGTAAGAGCTGCCACCAGCAGCTGAAACAGCGCGTTATAACCTTTTATCTTCTGACCTATGGCATAGAGTCCGGGTAATCCTCCGTACTCCTCCGCTCTCCCATACCAGCGGAGATACACTCCCATATCCGAAGTCTCTATATCCCACAGAAATATACGCCCGATGATGCCTCCGAGCGTCACAAAAAGGAGAAACCAAACTACTCTCTTTTCTTTTTTCATAGCCCCTATTTTACAGACCGCTACAGCAATTGTCAAACTGTACGGGCGGTTGCGGACAGACCCTTAATACTGTATAATAAGCGGCATGAAGATAGATCGCGAAACAAAAGCAAAGATCATAATAATCTACAGCGCCTGTCTTATTTTTGCGGTCATGCTGACCGTTCTTCTTTCGGTGCTGCTGACTCCGAAACAGACATATAACGAAGATCCAACCCCCCCGGTCGCGGAACCTGCAGCCGCACCCTCAGCCTCAGTTGAAAAGGAAACTCCGGCCGAAGCCAGACCGGATATCTCCGAAGAAAAACCTGTGCAGGATCCCGCAGAGCATGAACGTGCCATCCGCGATCCTCTGGTAAGCCTCAAAGGAAACGGCGAAGATGAAGTGACCGTCATGATCTATATGAACGGTTCAAACCTTGAAAGCTTTGCAGGCTTTGCCACTGACGACATACGTGAGATGCTGAAGGCAGACTACAATGAAAAACTTCACATACTTATAGAGACTATCGGTACCCAGTACTGGCAGAGATACAACATCTCCTCCGATCACACGCAGCGCTATGCCATTGAGGATTTCAAGCTGGTCTTAAAGGATGACACACTCCCCCAGCTCAACTGCAGCGAGGCCGCCAATCTCTGTGATTTTATACGCTGGAGCAGCACCAACTATCCCGCAGACCGTTACATACTCATATTGTGGGATCACGGCGGCGGTGCCGTCGACGGTTTCGGCTATGACGAATGGTCAGAATACGAAGAATCACTTACTCTCGACGGTATCAAGTGGGCACTGGATACTGCCGGCGTGGACTTTGATTTCATCGGCATGGATGCCTGCATCATGTCATCGATCGAGACCTGCTATGCCCTTTACGACCACTGCGATTACTGCATACTCTCCGAAGATTTCGAATCAGCCATAGGCTGGTCCTACCGCGACTGGATCACCCAGCTTTCGCGCAACACTTCCGTATCTACCGAAGAGCTTGCAAAAACCATCATTGACGACATGGTTAATGAAAACGACAACTCCTTCATGGGCTCCAGCTCCACACTCGCTCTCATAGATGAGCGCTACATCCCCCAGGTGATGGACGCATGGCTGGAATTTGCCTACGCAAACGAAGCAGACCTCCTCAACAACAACTACAGCCGCGAAGTAAACAGGAGCGAACGTGCGATGCCCGCAAAAGTCGACGCTATGATGCAGAGCTACTACATCACCGACATGCTTGCACTTGCAGGCTCCATCGACTCACCTCAGTCCAAGCCTCTCGCCTCCAGACTCGACTCCGCAATAGTCTATTACAACTGCACCCTTGATGACTCCGGGCTGACCGGTCTTGCCGTCACCCTTCCCTACAACGACGTAGTATTCTATCACGATCTCGGCCCCGTCTTCGCCGGCATCGGCATCGAAAAACGCTACATCGAATGGCTCGGCCGCTTCCAGCAGGAATGGGAGTAATGGGAACTTCCCCCTTGTCCTCTTTTCAGTTATCGTATCCGACACATCCCGCAGGCTGATTATGAGGACGCGGGGACGGTCCTCCTGAGGACGCGGGGACGGTCCTCCTGTCCTCACTGTGAGGACGCGGGGACGGTCCTCCTGTCCTCACTGTAAGAGATAAACAGACACATTCAGCAGGCTGATTAAGTCCTGCGACTTAGTGGAGCACTTAGCGAAAACGAGAAGCATATCCCGGGCGCAGCAACTTCCCGTAGGGAATGTTGCGAGCACGCGGGATAGTTTTGCTTCGATGTTTGAGCTTATGTGCTTAAGCGGTTTAGCAGGACTTAATGCCTGGTGATGTGTCGGATTCAGAAATGTAAAATGAGGACAGAGGGAACGTCCCCCTGTCCTCAGTCTAATACGTATTTGTAGCCGCTGCGGATCTTTATGGCGGCAAAGAGACGGTTAAGCTGCAACCGTATCCTTAAGACGGTGTAAACGAGGAACGGTTTTTTGTTTTCGTTGATCACCCGGTCGAGACGGCCGGTGTTTAAGTAACGTTCCCGTTCCATTTTCTTGAGTTTCTTCAGTTCTTTGATATAGACGGCTTCTTCATGCCTGAATTCAAGCGCTTCCAGCAGTTCATCGGTCTTTGATGAAAAGAGTTCTTCGTCTGCATTACGCATCATTTTGAAAAAGCGCCGGTCCGGTTTGATCTGGGTGATACTGTCCAGATATGATCTGCATCCGTATAGACAGTATTCGCACATGCAGCACTTTGCGCCCTTGCGTTTTATCTTTCTGGTGTAGGATGCGTCCTCACCCATCCTGTCATTGTTGAATCTGATTTCTTTAAAGGTCTCTGTCTTATAGAGTTTTCCCCAGACGGTATCGCTGAGTATCTTCTGGTCACGGACTTCATATTCTTCATGCGAAACGTATCGCAGTATGTCTCTGCTGCCGAGCATGAATACCGCCCCGCATTCGACCAGATCCGCATCAAACTTTTTTATGCACTCGAGCATACGGGAAACGTAGTTCTCCGATACGTAATCATCACTGTCCACAAAAGTGAAATATTCTCCTTTTGCGGCTATGAGGCCTTTATTTCTGGCAGGTCCTGTGCCTCTGGTCTCTTCCCGGAGCAGCCTTATCCTGCTGTCCCTTTTAATGTACTCGTTGCAGATATCGACGCTTTTGTCGGTACTGCCGTTATCGACAAGCAAAAGTTCAAAATCAATGTGTCTCTGCATCATTATGCTCTCGATGCAGTCTGCAAGGTATTTTTCCGAATTATAGATTGGAACTATTATGCTTACCGTCATTTAAGCTTCCCCGCATTTATCCGGCACAGTCTTCCTCAAAGTTTCCCTCTTCATCCGCAAGTATCCATTCTCCGTTTTTCGGATACGGATTCCAGAATTTCTTCGGTGCGATCTTTTTAGCCGGGTTGATCAGACCGGGATCATAGGAAAACGAGCTGGGTGCCGTGACCAGCAGATCCGCCCTGCACATATGTACAAAAGAATCCACCGCATTCATATCAAGACAGAAACGTACATTCTTAAGTTTTTTTATCTCCGGAAAGTCATCCTCGCTTCCTTCCGAAAAAATATAATACAGCGCCTCTTTGTTTTTACTGCGCAGCTGCGAATCCACAGTGCTTATCACTTTTACGTAATAGCTTTCGTCCAGCCATCTTTTACGCATGGTTTCATCTCCTGCCTTCAGCCCTTCGGAAACATCACCCCTGCGTATATGGACCGCAACATTTGTTTTCTCCTTATCAAAGATCAGCTTATCTTCTTTTCTCGCAGCTGCTTCAAAAAACTTTCTGCGCATGAAATCATTGCCGATATGCGTATCCTTCGGAGCACATTCCTGCTCGAATTCATTAAGGAATATCACTTTTTCTCCGCGGTAGGAACGTATTATCTTTTCGATCAGTTCACGGCTTGCCTTGTCCCGCATATCATAATAGGGCAGCCTGACTATACGGTAACCCATCGCCAGAAGCTTCTCCGTGCTCATCTCTTTCTCGCCGAGTCCCAGCGCACGATCCCACTCTTGTGTTACCATGGGCGTATATGCATATTCCATTCCCAGCGCCTTTGCGTTCACCACGCCGGCTCTCCACACATCCAGTCCGTGTCCGAAGCCCGCTCCGAAGTTGGGCTGCTGGGTCATATACTGTATAACGTAAATCTTCCCGGGTTTTTTATTCCTGTGCCGGTATGACGCATAAAAGATATTTGCTCTTTCTTTGTCCTTTATCAGTCTGAAGAACGCCGAATGCAGCTTGCGGAATAACTTATCCCCTTTTGTGCTGTAATCGTGCTTATACTGCGTCATGACAGAACATCCTCATATATCTCCATAAGTCTTTCGTAATTCTTCTCTTCCGTATACTTTTCCGTATATTCTTTCAGAGCGTTCTGCGAAAGCAGCCTGCGGTCACTCTCTTCAAAACGGTCTATGCATTCCTTAAGGGCCCGGACACTGTGTCTGTATTTGAGACCGCATACCCCGTCGGTAACCAGCGCTCCCATGTTGCCGAAATCATTGGCTATCACCGGTATGCCTCTTGCAAATGCTTCTATAACTGTCATACCGAAGGTCTCGTACCACTGCGAAGGAGCGATCAGTGCCTTCGCCCCTGCAAGCAGCCTCATGGTCTCCTCATGATCGAGTGCGCCCCTGTAATCGATATTCTCAAGCTCGTGTCTTTTAATATACGCTCTCAGTTTATCCGCACAGCTTCCGTCGCCTGCAATGACCAGCTTCTTCCCGTTTAATCTGAATGCTCTTGCAACAGTCGCGATACCCTTGTTCTCCTCAATGCGTCCTATATAAATATAATAGTCCGAGCCGGGATCGTAAATATTTTCATCAGCCCCGGTAAAATTCGGTTTTATATATACTTTCCCGGGCAGCGTCAGCTTTTCCTTATCAAACTCCGTAAGCGCAATATAATTAAGTTTCTTATATATCCCTGTCAGCCTGTGTACAAGCATGTTCACTGCCATCATAAAGGTCTGCGGCAGACTGTGCCTGTAGCACTTATGCTTTAGCGCACAGAACATTCCGTGTTTCACGCAGTCCTCACAGCAGTGTCCGTTGCGGTAGAATTCCCCGTTTACGCACTTCAGCCTGAAATTATGCAAGGTCTGCACTACCGGCACTTTTTCGGAAACCGCGGCATAATACACCGCAGGAGATATCACATGTATAGTGTTGTGAACATGTATGATATCAGGCTTCTCAGCCCTTATGATCTTTTTGATCTCGCGGAAAGTCTTTATCGAAAAGAGACTGTTTAAGGCAGCCCCCACCCCGCCCTTCATGTCCTCATTTGAACGTATAAAGCATATGACCTCGTGGCCGTGCTTCTTAAGCATCGCGGTCTCGTTCTCCACGACGCTGTCTTCACCGCCCCTTATCCTGTATCTGTTGTGTACTACGAGCACCTTCATACAGCACAATATTATACCATAACCGCCACAGCTTGTCATCCCGGGGCCGGGCGGACCGGCCTTCACAAAATGCAGAATCCGGCATAGACACAGTCAGCATGGTCATTAAGTCCTGCGACTTAGTGAAGCACTTAGCGAAAACGAGAAGCATATCCCGGGTGCAGCAACTTCTCGCAGAGAACGTTGCGAGCCCGCGGGATAGTTTTGCTTCGAAGTTTGAGCTTATGTGCGGAACGACTTAGCAGGATCTTAATGCATGCTGATGTGTCTGCCGCGATATTGTAAAAGAGGACAGGGCGGCCCGGCCTTTTAGGTATCTTTCAAACAGCAAAGATTGCTTCAGTGCAAGACTGTGTGAGGCCGCCGGTGCTTAACGAGCAGGAGCCGGCGGCGAGCTGCAAGTATAGCACCGCTGCGAGTCCGAACCCAAGCGGAAGCGGGTCTTGCAATGAACGATCTTTGCTATTTGAGTATAAATATAGGGCCGGGCAGACCGGAGCGAGTGGTTTTTTCACATAAGTTTCACTTGCCTAGACATCCTGTGGGGTATTATAATAGTGTTTGTTCTAAATTAAGGAGGAAAAAATGGAAAATTACAATGAAAACCAGACTCCCGGCCACGGTCCCGGAGATTCCGGTAACAATAATAACGGAAACGGTAATAAGGAAAACAATACCGGCGGCCCTTTCCCCAATGTCATGGCTTTTATCGTGATGACTTTCATCGCACTGCTGCTGATCAGCTGGTTTATGAACCGCTCAGCTGCGCAGCTGCAGGAAATCAGCTATAACGAGTTCATAAGGCTAGCCGAGGAGGGGCAGATCGAGAGCATCACCATAGACAGTGATCATGTCAACATCGAGCTGAAAGTGCCGCAGGGACAGAACGGTCCCAAGGAGTGCTATACGGGACTTGCCGAGGATCCCACTACACTGACCGACAGGATGTTAAAGCTCGGTATCAAGACCAGCAGCAAGGTTGAGAACGGCAGCGGCATGATACTTTCCATACTGCTCACTTATGTGCTGCCGCTTGTTATCTTCTGGATCTTCCTCGGTTTCATATTTAACCGTGTGGGTAAGGGTGGCGGCGGCTTCTCTCCTTTCAGTGTGGGCAAGAGCACGGCCAAGATGTACGGCGGCAAGGAGACCGGCATCACCTTCAAGGATGTGGCCGGTGAGGATGAAGCCAAGGAATCACTTGTCGAGATAGTTGATTTTCTGCACAATCCCGGCAAATATACCAAGATAGGCGCCAAGATCCCGAAGGGCGCACTGCTGGTGGGCCCTCCCGGAACAGGTAAGACTCTGCTGGCAAAGGCCGTAGCCGGTGAGGCTGGCGTGCCTTTCTTTTCACTGGCAGGTTCGGATTTCGTCGAACTCTATGTCGGTGTCGGCGCATCACGTGTGCGTGATCTTTTCAGGGAAGCCGAAAAGAGTGCTCCCTGCATCATCTTCATAGACGAGATCGATGCCATCGGCCGCAGCCGTGATTCCAGATACGGCGGAGGCAACGATGAGCGCGAGCAGACCTTAAACCAGCTGCTTTCCGAGATGGACGGTTTCGACGCCAAGAGCGGTATCATCCTTCTGGCAGCTACCAACAGGCCCGAGATACTTGATAAAGCGCTGCTGCGCCCCGGCCGTTTCGACAGACGCATCATCGTTGAAGAGCCAGATCTTAAAGGCCGTGTGGAGATACTTAAAGTCCACTCCAAGGAAGTACTTATGGACCAGACCGTCAACCTCGACGAGATAGGCCTTGCCACGGTAGGCTGTGTGGGAGCGGACCTTGCGAACATGATAAACGAGGCAGCAATACTCGCCGTAAAGAACGGCCGCGAATATGTATCACAGAAGGATCTGCTCGATGCGGTTGAGCTCGTGAGCATGGGCAAGGAAAAGAAAGACCGCATACTCTCAAGACAGGAGCGCCGCATCGTTTCCTATCACGAAGTCGGTCATGCACTTATTCATGCGCTGCAGAAAAATACGGAGCCGGTACAGAAGATCACGATCATCCCGCGTACCCAGGGTACACTCGGTTATGTCTTAAGCTATCCTGAAGAAGAGAAGTTCATGCAGACCGAAAAGGAGCTGCGTGCCGAGCTTGTCAGCATCATGGGCGGCCGCGCCGCAGAGGATATCGTATTTGATACCGTTACTACAGGCGCTGCCAACGATATAGAAAAAGCCACCAAGATAGCACGTGCCATGGTCACACGTTTCGGTATGACCAAACGCTTCGGTCTCATGGGACTTGAAACCGTACAGGACGAATATCTCGACCGCCATACGGTGGGCAATTACGGTGAGGATACCGCTGCCGCCATAGACGAGGAAGTGATGAGCATCCTGAAAGCAAGCTACAAGGAAGCCAAGAGACTCTTAAAGGAAAACCGCGAGATCCTCGACAAGATAGCAGAATACCTGATAGAGAAAGAGACCATCTCCGGTCATGAGTTCATGGTGATCTACTGCAGGGAAAAAGGCATCCCTCTTCCCACCAGGGAGAAAGGTTCCGAGAAGCCCGCTGTGATAGAGGGCGCACTCAGTTCCGAGGAGATAGTCCGAAACGAGAAAGGCAAGGAAGTAATCGATTCTTCCAGAGGACGCAGTAACGTGACCATACTTTCCGCTCCTCCTTCTGATGATGAGGATGATGAGGACGAAAAAAACGCTGAAACAAATACGGAAGCATCCTTACCGGACCACGTTGTTCCGGCTGTTTCGGAAACTCAGCAGCCCGAAGAAGCTGCTGCCGGTGCCGCAGACACCGTAGTCCCCGAACCCGCTCCCGCTGCTTCCGGGAGTTCCGAAACCGTATCGCAGGAAGAGACTGAAGATAAAAAGGATACGGATGATGACGACGACGGTGACAACTTCAGCTCACTGTTTAAGAACAGGGTTTATAACAATTTTGATAATAAAGAATGAGTGATGTATTCGACGTAAAAGAAGAACTTAAAAAACTCCCGAAAAAACCGGGAGTGTACATCATGCATGATAAAGATGATACGATCATCTATGTAGGTAAGGCCGTAAACCTGAACAACAGGGTACGGTCTTATTTTCGCGAAAATATTGGCCGCGGGCCCAAGATAGACCGCATGGTATCTCTGATCGCGCGCTTTGAATATATCGTTACGGATTCCGAACTGGAAGCACTGGTACTGGAAAACGACCTTATAAAAGAACACCGTCCCAAATACAATACGATGCTCCGTGATGACAAGACCTACCCTTACATAAAGGTTACTGTCAGCGAAGCTTATCCCCGTCTCATCTTATCCAGGCAGATGAAGAAAGACCGTTCCAGATACTTCGGTCCCTATACGAGCGCAGCCGCAGTAAGGGAGACCATCGACCTTATCAATTCGCTTTATGGCTTAAGGAACTGCAACCGCAGACTTCCCGCAGACATAGGAAAAGAACGTGCCTGCTTAAACTATCACATAGGCCAGTGCTGCGGCCCCTGCATCGAAGGAAAAGTAAGCCGTGGGGAATATGCGGAGCGTATGAATAAGGCCCTTGATTTTCTGAACGGCAATTACTCTCCCGTCATCAAAGACCTTGAGAGGCGCATGGGCGAAGCCTCGGAAGCGATGAATTATGAAGAAGCGATACGCCTCCGTGACCTGCTTGAAAGTGTAAAGACCATCGCACAGAAACAGAAGATCGAAGATACGAACAGTGAAGACCGCGACATCATTGCCATGGCAAGGGATAAGGATGATGCTCTGGTTCAGGTATTCTTTGTGCGTGGCGGACGCATGGTCGGACGGGAACACTACTATATGAACAACAGTGAATCCGAAAGCGACGAAAGCATACTCACGAGCTTTATCAAACAGTTTTATGCCGGCACGCCTTTTATACCCAGGCAGATCATGCTCTCTGTAGAAAGCAGCGATTCGGAGCTTATAGAAAACTGGCTCAGCTCAAAAAAGGGAAGCCGCGTCTATCTCATCAACCCGAAAAAGGGCCAGAAAGAAAAACTTGTTGAGCTCGCCGAGCACAATGCACTTCTCACTCTTACCAAAGACAAGGATAAGATACTGCGTGAGCGCGAACGCACTACAGGTGCCGTAGGTGAACTTGAAGCACTGCTAGGCTTTGGTCCTCTTGAGCGCATGGAAAGCTATGATATCTCCAATATCTCGGGCTTTGAAAACGTAGGCTCCATGGTTGTATATGAAAACGGAAAACCCAAGAAAAGCGATTACCGCAAGTTCAGGATACGCACCGTTGCCGGCCCGGATGATTACGCCAGCATGCGCGAAGTGCTGACCAGACGGTTTACGCACGGTCTAAAGGAAATGGAAGAAGGTGACGAAAACGGACACTTCAACCGTTTTCCGGATATCATACTTATGGACGGCGGCCGCGGCCAGGTCAATATAGCACTCGAGGTCCTGTCTTCTCTCTCGCTTGATATACCTGTGTGCGGTATGGTCAAAGACGATCATCACCGTACCAGAGGTCTGTATTTCAATAACGTGGAGATACCGCTTTCTCGTGACTCCGAAGCTTTTCATCTGCTCACAAGGATACAGGATGAGGTACACCGCTTTGCCATTGAATATCACAGATCACTTCGTACAAAAGAACAGGTACGCTCAGTCCTTGACGATATTCCCGGAGTAGGTCCGTCCAGGCGCCGCGCTCTCATGAAGGCTTTTCCTTCACTTGATGACATACGTCACGCTGATGTCGATACACTTATGAAAAAGGCCGCACTCCCGAAGAATGCGGCCGAAGCGATATACAGCTTTTTCAGATCTTCACCTGCCGATTAAATGACAGCCTTTATTTTTCAACTTGATCCATAATGTATATGAACTCTGCCCTGAAGTCATCAGTCATTACCTTTGAGGTATTCTTAAGTCTTTCGCGGATCTCCGCATAATCCGAAGTTCCCTTGTAATCCGAATCACGAAGGAGCATTCCGAACTGTGCCACACCTGCTGCCCAGGAAGTATCCTCATCCATGGTATCAACGATGCTGTCCTTTGTAACCGCGCAGTTTATCAGCTTGCTTGTATCTTCATCCGGCTCTTTGTAACGGATGGACACGGTAAGAAGCTCGTCACTGTCGGTCGCGCCCTCGCTGCCGTTACCATACTTTGATTCCACTTCGGGTATCTCATATGCGGAATCAGCAGTAACCACTTCATACAGTACAGTCACGGTCTGGCCAGATCCTACTTCGCCGCCGTCCTTGGTATCATCTGCGAAATCCTCTGCTGCCATCTTCCTGTTCTCATATCCTATAAGCCTGTATCCCTTTACCTGTGCGGGATTGAACTCTACCTGGAACTTCACGTCCTTGGCTACGGTAAACAGTGTCGATTCAAACTCATCCTTAAGTACTCTCTCTGCCTCTCTGCTGCAGTCTATGAAGGAGTAGTTGCCGTTTCCGTGATCAGCCAGCGCTTCCATCTTATCGTCCTGGTAATTGCCTGAACCGAAGCCTAAGCAGGATAAGAATACTCCGCTTTCCCTCTCTTCCTCTACCAGCTGTATCAGCCCTGCTTCCGAAGAAACACCTACGTTCAGGTCGCCGTCCGTAGCCAGCAGTATACGGTTGTTTCCGCCTTCTATAAAGTACTTCTCCGCTATCTCATATGCTTTCTTTATCCCGCCTTCACCGTTGGTCGAACCTCCGGCTTCCAGATCATCGATCGCCTGCACTATCTTCTTATGTTCGTCACCGCTCGCACCTTCAAGGGCCACTTCGGATGTTCCCGCATAAGTAACTATAGATACGGTATCCTTATCCGTGAGCTGTTCCTGCAGCGTCTTAAAAGCTTCCTGAGCCAGCGGCAGCTTGTTGTTGTCAAACATCGAACCCGAAGTATCGATCAGGAATACTATATTGCTTCCCTTATCCGCTGTCACTTCCTCTGCCCTTATACCTGCTTTAAGAAGATATGTATCCGCATTCCAGGGACAGGGAGTAAGAACCGTGGTGGTACTGAACTTTTCACCGTCTGCAGGCTCGGGATAATCATAGTCAAAGTAATTGATCATCTCTTCGATCCTGATAGCCTCATCTGATATGCCAAAACCGTCATTTTCAAAAACTCTGCGCCTGAAGTTTGAATAGCTTGCCGTATCAACATCCGCGCCGAAAGTCGAGAAAGGCTGGGTTGCAACCGATACAAAACCCGATTCCTTTACCGCATTGTAATTCTCCGTATTCCAGTCCACCGGTGCCATGTCAGGATCAGGCAGCGCTACACCGGGGACTGCGGCATATGACATATCCATTTCTGCTTCCTCACAGGCGACTGCCTCAGTCATCACCGCTGTATTCGTCTGCAGTCCTCCGCGTGCGGATTTGTACTTATCTCCATCGTAGGAATACAGTCCGTCATATGCCTCTCCGATCTTTTTTATACGCTTCTCTATCTCCTTATCACTCGCTTTGCTCACCCCACCGGCAGTTACAGCAGGCCGGGCATGTCCGTTGCTGCCCACGCCGCCTTCCGCCGTACCACAGCCCGTAAAAGCCCCCACACACATGCTTAAGATCGTCATTATCATTATCATTCTCTTCTTCATATCATTATTCCTCCCTGTTATAAGCCCTAAGAATCTTTTTTCAACCGGTTATCATATATACGCATCTCCCCCAAAGGATTTATGGTAAAATAGTTCAAACTTTTCCTCTTGCGTAATCTTACCTTGTACTTCCCGAAAAAAAAGCATATAATGTACGGTGTTGCGTCATTCCGATTGAAAAGGAGTATCTTGATACGGGGAAAACATTATGGCTTTAATGGACGAATTTAAGGAAGAGCGTGAAAAGATTAAGGACGCTTCTCCCGAAAAAAAATGGAAATATTTCAAAGACTATTATCTGAAGTGGGTATTAGGGATAGGCGTGGTCGCACTCATCCTTATCATCTTTGTTGTGGATATGATCACAAAAAAGGAAAACATGCTTACAGTCATGTTCGTCAACTTTGCAGATGCTGGAACTACCACGGCTAATATCGAGCTTCCCTTTACCTCCGACTATCTTGAGGATCCCAAAAAGCAGGAGATCACGGTAGAAACCAATATGTACATGCCGACAGGAACATCGACAAAAACTCAGGTCAATTATACCTATGAGGATCAGCAGCGCTTCTCCATGCTGCTCATGGCAGGCGAGATCGATGTGATGATCGCAGATGAGATCTTTATCACGGACCTTGCAAAACAGGAATATGTGCTTACTCTGGACAGGGTATTTAATGAAAGCGAACTTGAAAAGTATAAGGACCGCCTAGTCTTCTATAACGGCGCGGCAGTCGCCATACGCATGGACGACAATGCGAAAATAAAGGAAAACCTCGAATATAAAGGCGAGAATGCGGACAGCCTTAAAGTCTGCGCCGCATTCTCGAGTTTGAAACGTCTGGAGATGGCCAAAAAATTCCTTGCCTTTATGGATTAGGCTACATCATTACCTGTACGTGTGCCGTTCCCTGCGTCGACCATGTTCTGCAGCGTAGTCTCTGCGATTGCCTGCAGGGCTTCCATCGTATAAAAGCCCTGATGCGAAGTGATCATCACATTAGGGAAGGACAAAAGCCTTGCCGTTACGGAATGCGGCATTATCTCATCCGACCTGTCCTCATATACATTTCCGGTCTCTTCCTCATAAACATCCAGACCTACGCCCAGGAACTTGTTCATCCTTATACCTTCGATCAGCTCGTCTGTATCAACAAGCGCTCCGCGGGAAGTATTTACGAGGATCACGCCGTCCTTCATCTTCTTTATGGACTCTATATTGATCATATGATATGTTGTATCCAGCAGCGGGCAGTGCAGCGATATCAGGTCACTCTGTGCCAGCAGCTCGTCCATGCTCACATATTCTACAAAGTCCTCCAACGAAGGATTCTTATACATGTCATAAGCTATCACTCTCATGCCGAAACCTCTGCAGATACGGCACATTGCCGCACCTATCTTACCGGTGCCGACTATACCTGCGGTCTTCTTATAAAAGTTAACGCCACGCAGACCGCGCAGACTGTAATCATTCTCCCTTACTTTATTATATGCCTTGTAAAGACGTCTGTTTACCGCCAGTGCGAGACCCATGGCCAGCTCAGCCACGGCTTCCGGAGAATACCCGGGCACTATTTTTACCTGCATGCCCAGTTCTTTTGCTTTCGCGGTGTCTACGTTGTTGTATCCTGCGCAGCGCATCAGCACACTCTTCACTCCCTTATCATGAAGTATGGTAAGCGTGTCCGCCCCCACATCCGCGCTTACAAACGCGCATATGGCATCATAGCCCTCAGCCAGAGCAGCTGTTCTGGGTTCCAGCTCGTGCTCTATATAATCGATACTTATGCCCGGAAAAGCCTCCAGACAGGGATCAAAAGATTTCTTATCATAGGTCTTGGCAGCATAAAACAGTATTTTCACTTCAGTAGCCTCCTTTTTATTAAAACCCCCGGATATCGCTCCGGGGGTTTTGATTTAGTTCTTTTGTGAAGTTCTGATCAGACTTATCTGAACCATTCCTTCTCGAG
>JAIKYA010000108.1 GCA_024683645.1 Lachnospiraceae bacterium | reverse complement strand
TATGACTATTCGCTGTGTGCAAAAAGCTGTGGGATCGTGATGACCGATACGGCGTTGGTGAAATCAGCTGTATCTGAAGGATACTTTAAAACAGAGAGGTTTGACAGAAAGAACGGAGAGAAGGTTTTCAGCGTGACTTTTACGGGACTTCTTGAAGCAGATTTCCGTGCGCCGTCCTGTGATTATTCCACATATATGAAGATGATATGCATGTTGACAAGGGACAATGAAACGGACATAGAGCAGATGTATCGTTTAATGTGTTTCAATGTTCTGACACACAACCGGGATGATCATACAAAGAATTTTTCTTTTCTGTATACGGAACAAAACGGCTGGAGGCTCGCGCCTGCTTATGATATCACCTACAGCGATACTTATTGGGGAGAGCATACTACATCCGTCGGAGGCAAAGGAAAAGACATCCGGGATAAGGATCTTGTTAAAGTGGGAACCGATGCAGGTTTGTCAGCAGCTTTATGTATTAAAATACTGGATGAGATAAAGGAAAAGACGCAGGCACTTGCGCAGTATCTCGGGAAGTAAGCTGCCTGGTCAGGCTTTTATAAAAGTTACGATATCTTCAATACGACAATCCAGAATGGTGCAGAGTGTTTCGAGTGTATGGGTGCTGACGTGAGCGTTGGCTCTCATCCTTGAAAGCTGTCCGGCACTGAAATGATACTCATTGATAAGGCGGTACTGCGTAAAGCCTTTCTTCTTCATTGTTTTCCAAAGTTTTTCATAAGTGATCATCAGAATACTAAAGCACCGGTCCTCATTTTGCTTGTTGGATGAGTTTCTTTCTCATACATGAGATATTAGCCGATATAGGCTAATATAGCTATTAGCCATAAATGGGCATTATATACGAAATATCAGAAATGTCACTTTGTTGGATCTTCGAAATCCCCCGTCGGCAGGCAGGTCAGGGCCGGGCTAAGCCGCTTACGCACTAGACTCAAAGTGTTCTGCGAGGCTTCCGGGTCATAGGCGCATAAGTTTGGGAGTTGCCGTTATGACCCGGATAAGCGGTACGGACGAAATGGGTCATAAGCCCGGGCCGGAAGAACGCTATCGGGGACTTGAGTTAAGAAAAAAACCCCGGCTTAAACTGTATCGTACAGAATCTCCATTGACAAACTCCGCAAATCTACTAATATATTAAAGTATTGAATAAGTATTCTGACTGCGAGGTGGAGATCATGCTTAAAGCGATAAAAGCGGATATTACGAAGATAGATTATGTGGATGCCATTGTTAATGCGGCGAATAATTCGCTGCTCGGGGGAGGCGGAGTGGACGGAGCCATACACAGGGCTGCGGGGCTGGAACTGTATACGGAGTGTCTGACACTTAACGGCTGTCCTACGGGACAGGCCAAGATAACCAAGGGATATAAACTGCCCTGCAAATATGTGATACATACCGTGGGTCCCAGGTGGAACGGAGGAAATAAGGGAGAGCCGGAGCTGCTGGCTTCCTGTTATGAGAATTCGCTGAGAGTGGCTATAGATAACGGGATACGCAAGCTGGCGTTTCCTTCGATATCGACGGGAATATACGGCTATCCCGTGAAGCAGGCTGCGGAAGTGGCAGTAAGGACCGTGAAAGAATTTTTGAAGGCAAATCCCAAAAAGATCGCGGAGGTATACTGGGCATGCTTTGATGATCATACCCTGGAAGTATATGAGAAGGAAATAAAGAAGGCAGAATAAAACTTTAATAGTTTCTTAAAGATTTGAAAAAAGCAGACATGCTATGATCTCACTATCAGGAATAGGAGAGGTTATGGCATGTTTTTTAAAATGTTGAAAAATGACCTGAAGGCACATAAAGGTCTGAATATCATACTGTTTGTGTTTATCATAAGTGCGTCGGTCATATCGGTGGTGGCTGCCAATCTCATGTATACGGAGATAGCAGGAAGAGCCAGGACCGATAAGGTGAGCAATATCGCCAATGTTGTTGTCAATGTTAATATAGGTTCCGGCAGGATGGCTGAGAAGGAGCAGGCTCTGACAGAATGGATGGACAAAAGCTCCATGGTGGATGAAGGAGAGATCAAAGAGTATATCAGGCTCCTGGATGATAATGTGCGTATTAACGGCGTGTATGCCTGGGATGATTCATTTCCGTACCATAATACTTTTCATCTGACGACGGCGTCGTCAAGAGTAAATCTCCTGTACAATGATGCCGACAAACGCTTTTCGGTAGGTTCCGGCTGCGTGGCGATAAGCATGAACATATCGGATATGGCAGGCATAAAGCGCGGAGACGAGATACGTATTACTACTCAGCTGGGAACGGTATACAGCTTTAAGGTAAGCGAGATATATAAAACACCCTTTGATGCCGATTGCGAAGAACTGATCCTGTCCGACGGTGATTTTGAATATCTTAAAGATGAGATACCGTTTCGGAACTGCAAGCTCCTGCTCAGAGCCGGCAGCTTAAGCTATACGAGCAGCATACGCGACGAACTCTATGAGCTTGATTCGGAAGGGAAGGTAGTCCGTGCTCTGACGACCTTTGAGTACTCGCCCGAGCTTGATCAGGAATATACTGTTGTTGTGGTGATATCATATTTTCTTGCGGCAATGAGCGTGATGATCATTATCATCATGATGATAATGATACGTTATATGATGATAGCGGCTATCAAACGCGAAGAAAAAGAGATAGGCATGATGCGTGCCATAGGCGTGGATTCCTTCCGCTACCGCTGGATGTTTGCCGCGACTTATATTACTTTTGCATTTATCGGCGGTATAGCAGGCATTTCGCTCGGAGTACCGCTTGCAGGATTCGTACTTAAAAAATTCTGTAAAAACATCATTCTCCGGGATCCGTACATCATACAGAAGACAGGCCTCATAGTATCAGTGAGTATAGTGTTATTGATCATCATCTTTGCTGCGGTAATGATGAGACGCATACAGAAGATCTCCGTTGTGGAGGCACTGCACGGCAGCAATACCGGTGAACGTTTTGAAAGCGTCAGCCGCATAGATCTCTATCGTTCAAAGAAATGCAGGGTCCCGGCGTTTCTGGCCATTTCCGATATGATCAACAGCTTTGGCAGATACAGTTTCCTTATCATCAGTTATATGCTGGCTGCAGTGATACTGCTTACGGTATTCAACTTAAAGAGTACCTTATTAAGTCCCGAATATCAGAAGAGCTTTCTCCAGGTGGAAAGAGATTTCTATTTCATCTTTTATGATGCCGATGTTTATGATTATTACTATCAGAAAGGCGGA
>JAIKYA010000076.1 GCA_024683645.1 Lachnospiraceae bacterium | reverse complement strand
GTCTTCCAGCTCTCCCTTTGCAGTGAGCATGATAACCTTTATATCTTTATCCTGCTTACGTACTTCTTTAAGTATAGTGATACCGTCAACCTTCGGGAGCATGATGTCAAGAATGATAAGGTCGTACATACCCGAAAGAGCATTATCCATGCCCTCCTCACCATCGTTTGAAACATCTACTGCATAGTGATCCCTTTTCAAGCGGTCGGATACCAGCTCTGCCAGCGCTTTTTCGTCTTCTACTACCAGAATACGCATTTTTCCTCCCTTTTGAACTACGAGCTTTTTATTTCATGTATAATAACTCATACTCAATAGATCACGCCGTATCTCATATCCAGCCATTCCAGCCTGTCGACAAACCAGGTCTTCATGAATTCAATCTGTCCGTCGTAGTCAGCTATCTGCTGCATTTCCTCACAGCAGAAATCCATATCGAGTGTCCAGTTCTGGAATTCATTGGAAAGCTCGGCATTATACTTCTTCGCATATTCATCTATCTTTCCGAGAACAAATTCCTGCACATCGTCACGTACCGCATTATATCTGTCAATATACATATGTCTGAATTCCGGAGTCCTTATCAGTGCGGAAAAAAGAAAGTTTCCTTCAGCCATCGAAGCTTCTATGCCGCCTTCTTCACCGGAACCAAAGGTAAGATCGCAATCCCAGAGCGGTCCGAAATAAAGCTTTCCTCCGCCGAGCTTATAGAAATACACACTTGACTGTCTTATATCCACACTCTTTATCATGTCTGCCGCCATGAATCCGGCTATAAAACTGTCGACATCTATCAGCGTCTGTATCACATCCCAGCGTCCCAGCAGCCCTGCCTCATATACCTGATCTATATAATCCTGTATATATGCGGTCTTCTCTTCATTAAGATATTTATCTTCCGGACTCTCCACCGTAAAACAGTCCTCCGTCCAGCTGCTGTAAAACCAGTCAAGCCCTTCTGTTCCGCCTCCGTCAAAATACGCACGGTAATCCTGCTGGATAAGGAAATCCGTCTCTTCCGGCGCGGCATCGGTCTTTGAACGTATATCTACTCTTCCGTCGCCCGTCTCCACCTGATCGCAGAGTGTATAGACCCCGCAATACATATCGTTCACATACAGATCAACGAATTCACACATAGGCACAAAGGTCCCTTCCGGTGACAGATACTCGTACAGATCAAATGCGATCTTGCTGTGAAGTGCAGTCTTGTCATAATAATTTGCGATAAGTGTCCAGCTCTTCTCGGCAGGATGTCCGAAAACTTCCTGCTTCTTTTCAAAATGTATCTTCAGCGGAAGCTTTTTCTCCAATGAAGTAGAGTTGCCTCTTATCCTTACCCTTCCTTCCTGCGGATCAAGATCATACTCACCGGCATTTGATATTCCTATCATGGCCTGGGTATATTCCGATTTATACAGGAGATAATCATCTTCCATATATATATTCACTCTGGGAAGTGAACTGTTCTTAAGCTCCGTCCCGGCTTCAGCCATACGCGCATCCCTTACATCGGGTTTTGCCACATGGGTCTTTCGCTCGGGAGTCTTCAGTCCCAGCCCGGATGAAGCATAACGCCAGCCCTCCAGATCCAGGGGTATCGGTTCCAGCTCATTGGCTTCCGGCTCCTCTTCTTCGCCTGCTCCGGGCACCGCCGACAGCTCTCCCTTTCCTCCTATATGTATTTCCGACGGATCACCTGCGCATGCTCCAAGCAGCAGCATCGCACAAAGAATAGCCGGTATCCCACGATTTTTCATGCCTTATGTCCTCCTATCTGCCCGTTTCTCTCTATTGTCATGGCGCCCTCCTTCAGATTCACGCCTTTAAGTATTGCATTCTTTCCGTATTTTTTCTGTATCTTCAGTTCTGCTTCCTGCAGAGCTCTTTCTTTTTTCAAAGCTTCCTCATCAACTGCATCCTCTTCATTGAGCATACTGAACAGATCCATCTGTTCATACTGCTTCTCCATTTTTTTCTCATACTGCACATGATTGGCAGTGACCGAAAGCCTTCTGATAAGCAGTTCCTTTTCGGTGATATTTTCATATAGCCTTGTCATCGCATCAACGATGATGCGTCCGGATGAAGTGTACTTCCCGAGATTTGCGCTGCCATGAGCAGGTGCCGGCACGGCCCGTCCGTACCTGTCTATCTTAAGACTATCCCTGTATCTGTCAAGTATCTCTTCATCCTTCAGATTCTCTACATCATAGCCTATATCAAGAAGCACCTGATCCGTAACCAGTCCTTTATCTACGAGATCCAGCACCAGCAGCTCTGTCATCTCTCTCACTATTATAGCAGCTTTCTCATGTGTATACGGCTCTTTCAGTACCTGGCCGGAACTTATGCTGTGCCCCTCTGCCTTATAGGCTTTTATCTTATCCATGGTACAGGGCTCCCAGCCCCAGGCATGATCGATCAGGAGTTCCGCATTTACACCGAACAGCTTATATAAGAGTTCTTCATTCCAGATATCGTTATCTCCTCCTATCGAGCATCTTGCTATATCTCCCATGGTATATATCTGGTAAGCTGCGAGTTTTTTTGCCGTTCCTCCGCCGACTCTCCAGAAATCCGTGATGGGGGTGTGGCTCCAGAGTTTTTCACGATAGCTTCTCTCATCGAGCATTGCGATCCTTACGCCGTCTTTATCCGGCGGCATGTGCTTTGCCTCGATATCCATTGCGATCTTGGCCAGATACATGTTCGTGCCTATCCCTGCGGTTGCGGTGATCCCGGTTGTCTTCAGCACATCGCTTATCATGGTAAGTGCAAGCTCATGAGCTGTCATACCGTAGGTCTTCAGATACTGTGTCGCATCTATGAAAACCTCGTCAACTGAATACACATGCATATCTTCCGGCGCAACATATTTAAGATATATATCAAATATCCTGCTGCTGTATTCCATGTAAAGGGACATCCTTGGCGGAGCTGTTATGAATTCCAGTTTTTCACCTGTACGGTTTTTATTGATCGCATTTACTTTTGCGAGCACTTCAAACAGTCTGGCCCTTCCCGGAATACCATATGCTTTTAAAGCCGGCGAAACCGCAAGACATATGGTCTTTTCGGTCCTCGTGGGATCTGCCACGACCAGCATTGCCTTAAGAGGATCCAGTCCCCGTTCCTGACATTCTACGGAAGCATAAAATGATTTAAGATCGATTGCGATGTAATCACCCATTTATACTTTTCAATACCTCAAAAAACTCAGGAAAAGTTTTCTTAACACAGTCTTTATTCTTTATGACTATTCCTTCCGTCCTGAGTCCGGCCAGTGCAAAACTCATGGCTACTCTGTGATCGTCATAGCTTTCTATTTCCGCACCATGTGGTTTACCAGGATATACGGTAACAGAATCCTCTGTCTCCGCGGTCGTGATCCCCATTCGTTCCAGATTATTCCTTATAGCCGCAACCCGGTCGCATTCCTGCAGTCTTATGTGTGCTATTCCTTTTATCGTAACAGGTGCATCCGCATATGCGGATACAACGGCAAGTGTCAGAGCCTGATCGGACATCGCCGACATATCCACAGTCATCCCGCCGTGTATACTGCCGTTTTCTCCCCGCATGTTTTCAAGTACGCTTCTGAAACCTTCATCACCCTGCAGACTTTCTTCTGCAGCTCCGCTTATCTCATATCTCTCTCCGTTTAAGAGTGATGCAGCATAAAAATACGCAGCCGCACTCATATCCGGCTCCACCGCGTAGCTGCGCGCTTTGTATCCGCTGCTTTTAATGATATAGGCATTTCCGGCATTTGTTACTTCTGCGCCGAAGCTCTCCATCATCTTTGCCGTCATTTCAACATATGCCAGTCCGTGCGTTCCTTCGACTTCGATGCGGCATTCTTTTTTCCGTGCGCCGGCCGCTATCATCAAAGCGCTGAGAAACTGTGAACTCGAATCAATATTGACTCTCATTACGGCGGGAACATCTCCTGCTCCCTTTATCTTCATCGGAAAGTATCCTTCCCTTTCCGTAAACTCTATCTCCGCTCCGGCTTCCTTCAGCACATCAGTCAGATCCTTCATGGGACGTTTCTTCATCTGTTCCGAGGCATCAAGCATATATTCACCGTCGGAAAATGCCGTAAGTGCCGCCAGAAAGCGGGCTGCAGTTCCCGCACTTCCGACATTGACCGATGCACTTTTTTTCGGTATACCGCCACCCAGTCCCATGATACGGACAGTATTGTTTTTTACTGCAGAAGCTCCTTCTTCTTTTTCTTCCGAAGCCGTAAATCCCAGTTCTCTAAGACTTGACAGGAACTGTCCTCCGTCACCTCCTGCCATGCAGCCCGTTATAACACTCTCCCCGTCGGAAAGAGCAGCAAGCAGAAGCGCTCTGTTTGTTATTGATTTTGAACCCGGTACTTTTATCTTCATTCTATCTCCATCCCTGTTTTCATACTCATATACAGTTCGTAATAAGCGCCCTTCTTTTCCAACAGTTCCTTATGGGTTCCGCGCTCGACGATCCTGCCTTCACTTACGAGCAGTATTATGTCTGCGTCAACGATAGTAGACAGCCTGTGTGCTATCATAAATGAAGTACGTCCCTTTGTCACAGTCGCTATCGCATCCTGCAGATGTTTTTCCGTTACCGTATCGATCGATGCTGTAGCCTCATCCAGTACAAGTATCGCAGGATCTGCAAGCAGAGCTCTTGCAAAACTTATAAGCTGCTTTTCTCCGGTGGACAGGCTGTCTCCGCCTTCACCCACATCAGTATCCAGTCCCTGTTTCATGTTTTTCACTATATCGACAGCACATACTTTGTCCAATGCATCCCATATCTGCTCATCGCTTGCATCAGGGTTTCCGTATCTTAAATTCTCCCTGATGGTTCCCGAGAAAAGATGCGGTGTCTGCAATACATAGCCGATATTTGAATGAAGCCACAATACAGATCTTTCCCTTGCATCACGTCCGTCTATCAGCACACGCCCCTCTGTCGGTTCAAAGAATCTGCATACGAGATTGACCAGTGTAGACTTGCCTGCACCGGTCTCTCCGACTATGGCCACGTTGGTCCCCTTCGGAACTTTCAGGTTAAAGTGCTCCAGCACATATTCCTCCCCGTCGGGATAATGGAATGAAACATCCTCGAATTCAACGTCGCCTTCAAGCTCTTCCCAGTTTTCCCTTTTTGGATCAAAGGTTCCGCCGTATTTTGCGATCACTTCTTCACTGTCCGCAACTTCAGTCTTTGTCTCCAGCAGTCTGGTCAGTCTTTCCACATTTACCTGCACCGATATGAGTTCCGATATAGTCGTAATTATAAACTGTATCGGTTCCATCAGGTGCAGTGAATAAGTCAGAAAAGCAGACAGCGTACCTATCTCGATCACTCCGTTTAATGTGATGATACCTCCGCGCCACAATACGATCCCAAGTGCTATCGAGCTCACCATCATCACGCTTGAAGTAAAGAACGAAGAGTAATGTGCAGCTTTTATGCTCTTTACTCTCATGCTCTCGGTATCTTCCCTGAAATCTCCGTATATCCGCTCTTCCACCGCCAGAGTCTTTATCGCTCTCGCTCCCGTGATCCCTTCGTTAAAATCCGAAGTTATGGTGGAGTTGATCTCACGTATCTCCCTGTTCAGCTTTACCAGTTTTTTCTGGAATACCCACACAAGTACCGATACTACAGGAACAAGTACCGCAACGCAAAGGGCAAGCTTTGCATTCAGGATGAACATCATCACTATACAGAAAATAACATACGACCCGTGCCATACTATATCCATGAGACGCCAGGCCATCATCACACCTATCTTTCCGGTATCGCTCATGACCCGTGCATGTATATATCCCACGTTATTCTGATTAAAATATGAGAATGACAGTTCCTGCAGATGATTGAAAGCCGCATTTCTCAGGTCCCTGTCCACGCTCATTTCCACCTGTCCGCACAGATAGGTCGTAAAGAAATTGACTATCATATATATGACTATCATTATCACATAAAAGATAATGAAACCCTTTAGTCCGTCCAGGGAGCTCTTTGCGACAAAGTTATCCAATGCAAATCTCTGCATCAGCGGAACAGCGGAATCTATGAGACTTGCAAACACGCCAAGAAGGACCATGGTGATGATCCTCGGCACGTATTTCCTTATGTACGGTATCAGCTTCGGTATCCCGAAAAACGGGAGGCTGACCGTCTCTTCCTTATCCCTGCTGTATCTCATATATCTCCCTGTATATCCCGTTCAGTTTCAAAAGCTCATCATGCGTACCGCGTTCCGCTATGCGGCCTTTGTCCATTACTATTATCTCATCCGCCTCCTGCACTGTCGCTATCCTGTGCGATATCAGTATCAGCGTCTTTCCTTTTGTTTTTTCCTTAAGCGCCCTTCTTATCTTTGCATCAGTTTCCATGTCGACCGCGGAAAGTGAATCATCAAATATCATGACAGGCGCATCATTGATCACCACCTGGGCTATCGCGGTTCTCTGCTTCTGTCCTCCGGAAAGCGTCACTCCCCTTTCTCCGACAAAAGTCCTGTATCCGTCTTTGAACTTCTCTATGGTAGTCTTCAGCTGTGCTGTTTCCACAGCATCTTCAAGTTCGCTGTCCTCTGCGTTTTCCGCTGCGATGCTTATGTTTTCTTTCAAAGTACGTGAAAACAGATAGGGCTCCTGCAGTACCATGGAGATATGTTCTCTCAGTTCCTTACGGTCCGCATCCCTTATATCTACACCTCCGACACTTATGCTGCCTCCGTTTTCGGGAAGTTCGTATATACGGTTGATAAGTGCTGCCAGCGTTGATTTACCCGAACCTGTTGCCCCGATGATCCCGAGGGTACTGCCTTCCTTTATCGTCAGATTTATATCCTTTAATACTTCCCTGTCATCCTCGTATGAAAAACTTACATTTTTGAAGACTATGTCCCCTCCCGTTATCTTCTTATCCCCTGCGGGATATGCTTCGTCTTCTGTCGGCGAGTTGCAGATATACATGATACGGTCCACTGCTACTCCTGCCTTGCTCATATCCGAGATCACACGGCCCAGCTCCCTTACTGGCCATGCAAGCATTCCATTGTAGGATATCACTGCTATATAACCGCCGGGTGTCAGCTCTCCCCTTACGCAACTGACCGCACCAAGCACTATTATCAGCATTATCTGTAATCCCGTTATCAGATCGTTGGAACACCAGAAAGCCGAAAGCCACGCCATCAGACGTATCCACATTTTTGTGTAACCCGCATTCTGTTTTTCAAAACGCTCTCTTTCAAAACTCTCACGCCCGAAAGCCCGGACTACTCTTACACCGGTAAGATTCTCCTGTGCTATTGCCGACAGTCTTCCTTCTTCTTCGTCGGCAACCCTGAATGACGATGATATCCGGTTATGAAAGAACAGCGAATACAGTACCACCACAGGAATAAAAGCAGCAGAAACAAGTGCGAGCTTATAATTGATCCCCACCATGAAATACATGGCGAGCACTATCAGCATACCTACCCTGAAAAGAGCAGTCATCTGCTCGGATACGAACATCTTTACCGTCTCCACATCGGAAGTACATCTCTGGAGTATGTCTCCGGTATGATTCTTCTGATACCACGAACCCGGCAGATGCTCTATATGAACGAACAGTTTATCTCTGATCGCCTTGATCAGTTTTTCCGCACCCATGCAGTTGATCAACCTGTAAAGATATCTGCATACCGCCGCTGCCAGTGCCGTCAGTATGACCAGTCCGGCGATGATATACAGATGGCTCTGCAGGTATTCCCTTCCCCCTAAAAGTCTTATCCCTTCCATAACATAAGACGGTGCATCCGCCTCTTCCTTCAGTATCTCATCGACCGTAAACTGTACCAGTTTAGGATTTATCATATCCAGGAAGGCTGCCGAGAGCGAAAGAAAAACTCCCAACGCAAAGAATCGCTTACTCCCTTTAATGAAGTAAGCGATCATTGATACTCTGTTGAATTTTTTTGTGCTTTCTTTATTCATTATATCAGAGGCATTTCGCCTATGCCCTTGATCAGACCTCCGGGAACTCCCCTCATGTCCTCACCTCCGGTATCATAGGCCATATCAATTATCTTTCTTCGTGACTGCTTTGCAGTCATGGGATCTGTATTTTCCAGTATCGTGTGGATGAAAGGTTTCTTCTCCTCCACAAACTTTATTATCGCTTTATAATCCATATTGCCAAAGCCGCAGCCCATGGGCTTCAGAGTTCCGTCTTCTATCACATAGTCCTTGAGATGTACCACTTCTATCTCCGGCTCCAGGATATCCATTGCTTCCGCTATGGTCTCCTCTGCTGCCTCGGGCATCTCGGGATCGACCAGATTGACCGGATCAAATATGATCCTTAAGTTGGGCGATCCTATCCGGTCAAGCATCTCCCTCGCAGTCTTTGCATTCCATACCACTTTCCTGTAAGCAGGCTCTATGGCAAGTGATACACCGCAGCTCTCCGCTGCCTTAACAACAGGCTGAAGATTTCTTATAAAAATGTTCAGTGCATCTTTGTTCCTGCACGCTTCCTTGCTGAATCTTTCATCGGCATCGGGTATACCGGCCTCGGTACCTACCACGCAGGCACCGCAGAGCGCAGCGAATCTCAGACTTGCCGCATAACTGTACTGTATTTCTATGATCTTGACAGGATCGGGATGCGAAAGATTCCGGTAATTACCGAGAACCGCGATATCCAGCTCTGCTTTCTGAAACTGTCTGCCCAGCCACTTGGCATATCCGGGTGTAAGCATACCTGTTTCAAACGGTATTCCTCTGGTCTTGGACAGGTCTATCTGTACACATTCAAAACCCTGACTTTTTATGACTCTTAAACGTTCCTCAAATGGACATTCCTTAGTATCATGAAGCCTAATACCTATCTGCATATTCCCTCTCCTTTCCTGCTACGGCATCCACCGCTTTTTCCCCTTATATAATCGCATGAAATACCTTTAATGTCAAAGAATTTTTATCTGACATCAGTGGCGCACTTCCAGCTCCTCCACCGTCCAGTCTCTGATCCTCACTCCCTCTGTACCGCGTTCTGCCGTAAACTTAAGGCAGGCACCTATTTTGCTGCGTTCATCCCTGCCCGGCATGGCCCTGAAATTCCCCAGGGAATAGCATACCAGAGTATCGTTTCCTTTCTCTCCCTTTATCATTTCGCTTTTCTGTACAACATGTGGATGGGTGCCTATCACCACATCCGCACCGGCATCTGCCATTGCCTTTGCCATTCTCTGCTGGTACTCATCCGGCTCATCTTCATATTCTTCACCCCAGTGTGCAAAGACCACTACCACGTCAGCCGCTTCTTTTCCGCTTCTTATCTCTTCCTTCAGTTTGTCCTCCTCCGGAAAGTAATGTACGGCATACGGATATTTTTCTCTTGCATCAAAACCGTTTGTATGCTCGGTATAGCCGAACACCGCAAAGCTTATACCGTGACGTTTTATCAGCTTATAAGCCTCATATTCCTGCTCACTGCTCCTTTGTATTCCTACATATGTCATGTCATTTGCTTTGTAAAAATCCGCACTGACGTCTATCCCGTATATCCCCTTATCCATCGCATGGTTGTTAGCACAGTTTACCAGTGAAAAGCCTGCTGCCCTCAGCGCCTCACCGACTGCCGTGGGCGATCCGAACTGCGGATAGCCGCTCACTGCCGACTGCTTATCCACAAGTATGGTTTCAGCATTCAGTGCAGCGATATCCGCAGCGGCGGTCTCTGCTTTTATGTCTTCATACAGCGGGTCAAATCCCCGCCCCGAAACCTCTGCAGCCTCAAGCATTTCCTTATGTATGATATTGTCCCCGTATGCGATGAAGCTCACACTGTTTTCGATGTTCTTCATACCAAAGGAATCCCATATCCATGCACTGCTGTTTCCTTTGATATCCTCAACGATGAGTACGGGTATTTCATTTCCTGTGTAAGCCATACGCACTGCCCGCATACCGATATCCGATGCGAACCATTTTGATACCGGCCTCCCCCCGCGATCTAAGTCATATATAAAAATATGCTGTGTCCATGCGTCGTCTTTTCCCTTTTCCCAGAAAGGTCTTGCATTGCCGTATTTCCCCTTCTTCCAGAGCAGCACCGTCATCTCCGTATCGCCGTCGGCATCCGTATCGGCAAGCAGTACATCTTCAACCTTATATTCTTTCGGACTCTTCCAGATCAGCCCTTCATCATTACTTATACTTATCTTTTTATTCTTAAGCGTCAGAGTTTTCCCATCACACTCAAGCTCTTTTTCATTCCACTTCACTCCTGAAAACGGAAACCGTATCGATGTGATAAAGAAAACAACGACAGCCGCGATCATTATCACAGCTGCCGTTGATAATAAAACTTTTTTACTCTTCTTCGTCACTTAAGATTTACCCTGTAACTCTCGGTCCAATATACTCTTTCGGGCGTATTGTCATTTTCGACCCATTCCCAGGTATCCTCATCCAGATATCCTCCGGAAAGCCTGTTTCTCCATTCGCTGTCGGTAAGCCTCTCTCCGCTTACAAACTGATAGAATGAAAATACGCTTCCTCTTCCTATATGGAGCACTCCGTCAATCGGGAATACCACATAGACCGCTTCGGCCATGCCGGTTCCCACTTCCAGTATGGCTCCGTTTGGATCCGTTGCGATATCGGCTACTACTGCAGCCGGCGCCTGATAACCGTATCCAAGCCCCTGATCGTTGATATCCTTGTTGGCTTCTATCCAGAAGTGCTCGATGTTACCGCCGTAATCCTTAATAAACTCGTATTCCTCATCATCCGGAAGCTCGTTCTTAAGTTCTTTTTCAGAGATCACAAGCAGTTTTTCGGCCATCTCCTGCAGTCTTTCGAGTTCCGTTCTGCATTCTTCGGAAAGCATGCCGAAACTGTCCAGACCTTTTATGGTGTTTGCGGTAAGATTGATCAACCTGCTGTATACCACGGGTTCGGGCTCAACGTAGCCTCTTTCATCTATGCCGTCCAGTTCTTCCGGTCCGCCCATCTCGGCCATTACCTGCTTGGAATAAAGTATGGTATCATGTTTCAGTTCCGCATAAGAACCCGCAAAGGTCTCAAGTGTTTTATCTGTCCATTTCTCATTTGTCATGAATGAAGGATAACCTTCTCCCTTTGGAACAAGCAGAGGCCTTAAAGTATTCATCCAGCCCGCATAAAGACTGGCATTCCATAATACGGGATCATCATTGTCAAAATGCGTTTTTGCAAGCATCATATTTTCTTTGTAGCGCTCATATTCAGTATCACCCTGTTCCTCAAGCAGTTCGTATGCCCGCTCTGATCCGAGAGCTGCAGCAGCATCGAGAGTATCCGGAAGCATCCTCCGATCACCCTCAGCATTCTCCTTTACTGCATCGTACACCAGTCTCTGCATTATAGCGGCATCAATGGTAAACCGCTGCCCCATAAAGCGGAAACTCTTTATCACGGGATCATCGCCGTCCTCAACAGGTATGGAATTTATCGCAGGAGGCGCCATTGTTTCGAGCGTACTCATGACCGTGGCCAGTTTTTCATCATCGGCTGTAAGTGTTTCCGTTCCCGGTATGTCTCCGTATATATCATTAAGAACTGCCGCGATCTCAATATATCCCGGATCGTCGGAGGCTCCGGCAAAAAATGATGTTACGGCATAGATCTCTTCCCAGTCTGCGCTGTTTTCGGCAACGGCCACTGACATCAGGATAGCACTCTTTACCATATCTTCATCATCCGTGGCAAAAGGTATACGTCCGTACCACATCATCGCACGGAAGTACGACTGAAGCGTTTCATCATTTTCATAATACCCGCGCAGCTTATACTGGCTGTAATCCTCATATCCTTTTGTGAGACCGCATATCTCAACAGAGGCTGCTGCCTCTATCCTGTCCAGTTCCTGCTCTGCAATGCTCTTAAAGACCGCATCATTTACGGGCATGCTTACCGATGGATCCAGGAGCGCCGTCCCTATATAGAAAAATTCAAGGTTTCTTAAGGCTGCAGCTTCCCAGTCCGTACCTTTCAGTTCATCATACTGTTTCTTTGTTCTCTCCAGCATATCCCTGCTTAGAGTCTTAAGCGTATCAGACAGATACTCTCTCTCCGTGCAGCGCATCAGATGTCCGAAATACAGATGATAGGTGTGCATCATCGAATCGACCGTTACAAAATTCGGAAACTGAATATACCTGTTGCTTTCATATATCTCCCAGAATTCACTGTCATAATTGGAAGCATCAACGGCAAAATTATTCTTTATAAGACCTTCTATGACCGCATCATTTTTTTTATTATAAGACTCGTTGTTCTTATTGAACATGTAGTCATGGATATCATTATAAAATACATTCGAAAAATCCGCCGCAACCGTATAAGGCTCCACCTCCGGTACCAGTGCGGTATCGTAATATATGGTTTCCTCATCTCCCATAACGGAAGGTCTTAAACCGGACTTTACACTTACGGGTTCCGGCGGCTCGCTACCGGGGCCATCCAGGATCTCCGGCTCTCCCGGATCGGGAGCATCCGGCTCATCCGGTTTTTCCTCTCTCTCATGTTTCGGTAAGTCGGTCTCCGCTTCCTTCCCGCAGGAAAATGCCGGAAGTACCATAGTAACGCACAAGAGTGCTGCCAGTATCCTTCTCTTCATGTCTCCCCTCCGTGTTATTGCTCCATCGAATACTGCATCAGTTCGTACTTCAGTCTGCTTCCTTCAACTATCTCAGCCGGGAGCAGCGCACGTGCGACCAGCTTCAGATCGTCAGACTCGATATCCGTTCTTTTAAGATTTGCATAATCTCCGTCTATGCTCACTACTTCATAATACCAGGTTTCCATAGCTTCATCCCCCTTCAGACTTATTATTATATCATATATCCGGACGGAAAACCACGGGGACGAAACCACGGGGACGGACCTCGTGGTTTTCTATTTGACCGCACGTAGATGTAATAGTAAAATATTTCCATGTACGGAAATGAGAACCGGAATTCCATATTCAGATATATCCTGCTGCTGGCACTGATCGGCGGCGCAGTCTTTTATTTCAGATCAAACGTCGGCACCCGCAACAGCATGAGCGGACTCCACGAACCCACACAGACAGAAGCCGAGGGTGAGACCCGCTTTACCCTTGACGGATATGATATGAGGATCAAATACCTCTACGAATACAATGCTATCGCTCTTGTCGTCCATACAAAAGATTATATGGGCGTAAGCCTCGGTGACAAGCTTTCCCCAAAAGACATAGCCCTTGCCTGGGGCAGTGTGGCCGCCTACAATAAAGTGATAGATTTTCATTGGAGTCAGTCAGGACGATGGGTACACTGGAGAACCGACAGTTACTCGGAACTGGCCCCGATAGGTGACAGTGCTGATGTAGACCGGCAGTCTTCCAACAATCATCTGATCCCGGCAGATTCAGCCGTAAAAAAGGATATCAAAAAGATCCGCACGGGAGATATAATCAATTTAAAGGGCTACCTGGTAAACGTCAGGGGCCTGAGAGATGACGGCGCTCATTTTACCTGGAATTCCAGTACTACCAGAGACGACAGCGGTGACGGTGCCTGCGAAGTGATATATGTTACTTCCGTAGAATGGCTTAACTGATAACTGTGCAGCGATCAGGCAGCCGTTATGCCCGCATAGGCGGGCTTTTTTTACTTTATAGGAAATTCCTCTGGAATTTCCATAAAGCAAAAAGCCCTCCGGGCGGGATGCGCACTCGCGCGAGAGGAAAATGTTGCCTTCGGCAACCGCGCTCGGCGCTAGCGTTCCGCAAGCGGAACGCTTTGT
>JAIKYA010000059.1 GCA_024683645.1 Lachnospiraceae bacterium | reverse complement strand
TTCCGGGGTGTGGCTCAGCTTGGTAGAGCGCCTGGTTTGGGACCAGGATGCCGCAGGTTCAAATCCTGTCACCCCGATTTTTTAATACTCTTTAAGATAGCAGTTTACTTTTTCTTTCTGTATGTCTATGATCCCGTAGGTGCCCAGTCTTTTGGCATTTCTCGGATACACCGGGGATCCGGGATTCATTATCCACATATCCGGCAGTATGTCAACCACCGATACATGCGTATGTCCGAACAGAGCGATATCAGCTTCCACGTCTTTGGCTGCGCCTATCAGTTCCTGCAGTCCGTATTTCACATACTGTCTGTTGCCGTGACACATGAAGATGCGGTGTCCTTCGACTTCTATCACTTTTTCATTAGGAAAATAAGAGCCGAAATCCATATTGCCTGAAACTATATGTACGGGGCAGGATACCCGGCTTGTTATCTCGGAATCATCCGCACATATGTCCCCGCAATGCAGGAGCATGGCCGCATCGGGCTCACGCTTCATGATGTTTAAGATCGAACCGTTATTTCCATGCGTATCGCTGACTACTACTATCTTCACAGCAGTTTCTCCTTCAGCAGCAGATCCCTCATGGCTCTCATGGCCTTGCCTCTGTGTGATATCTCGTTCTTCTGCTGCCTGGTCATTTCCGCCGTGGTGCAGCCGTATTCGGGTACATAGAAGAAGGGATCGTAACCAAAGCCTTCCGAGCCCCTCATCTCGCGGTTTATCATGCCTTCCACTTTTTCCTTTACGATCAGCGGTTCATGATCATTCACACAGGCTGCCATCGCACAGACAAAACGTGCGCCCCGCTTTTCATCAGGCACATCCTTCATCTCGTTCATAACGTCTGTCATGGCCTGAGGATAGGTCCTTTCTCCCAGCCATCTGTGTGACTGCACTCCGGGCATGCCGCCCATATAGTCTATCTCCAGTCCGGAATCATCGGCAAGGATGATATAGTCTTTCATATCCGTTTTATTTTTGAGGACATATTCTTCCACGGCTTTTGCCTTTATCAGCGCGTTATCCGTAAAATCCTCGCCGTTTTCTTCTATCTCATCACTAAAACCTATCTCGCTCATGGTCTTGAGTTCGATATCTTTGGACGAAAGGATCTCTCCGATCTCTTTTAATTTATCTTTGTTGGTACTTGCAAATATAACTGTTTTCATCATTCCTTCTTTCCTAAGACCCTTCGCTTCGTTTTGGCTGACACCGGGGACTGTGTCATTCTGAAGGCATCATTTCCGAAAAATCTTTCTCAGTTCTGCGGCATTCTGTCAGAGAAATACTCTGCCCCGTAAATGTCAGTGAACTTATAGAATCCGATGAACTTACTTCCCACATAGGTATCAGTCACCTTCAGCTCTCCGGAAACATTCATCTCGTCACCGAGATAATAGCTGTCAAGATAATCACCGTTGTAGCTGTAATAATCACAGAGGAAGTCGAGTTTATCGCCGTCTTTTATCTCGATCAGTCCGCGGCTCACGGTATCGGTAACGCTCTCATAATCGGGATCCGCACCTGCGACAAAGCTTTCTCCCGTGGTATTGTCGGTCACTATCATCAGCTTCACACGCTCATCGTTGAGCATTGCGGGCACATAGCCCCAGATTGTATTGCCCGTAGTGTCAGTGTGATAATATGCAACCGGCTGATCATTTATCGACATCCAGGTACCGGAATTATCCGGGATAAGATTTCCCTTATCATCTATCGAATACAGCACATCCAGTCCCATGTCAACATATCCTGTTCCGTCATCCACGAACATGTTGTATTCCACTATGTCCACAAGCTTCCACTGCTCTGCCGGCAGGCTTATGCAGGCGTTTCCGTCTTCGTCTGTCTTCCAGTTAAGCTGTCCCGCATCAAACTGGTTGTCACAGACATACTGTGCACTGTCCTGCGCGCTTAGTGAACGCCCCGATACTCCCGAGAACGCATTCATCATGTTCAGTATGGTCTCCAGCGACTGCAGGCCGTAACCGGAACTCTGTCCGCCTATCAGATCAAAAGGAGTGGTGCCGTAAGATGCGCCGACGCTCTGACCTGTACTCTGTATTCCTGCAAATTCCCTTATGCAGTCCGAGTATTCGGAATCAAGCCCTATCTCGCCGTAGATGTTCTGCGCCGTATTAACCTTGGAAGTCTTCCTGTACGGGAAGTATATCGACACACCGTAGGCATTGGTCATATTTGAAGAAGTCCGGTTGTACTTCACTGCTGCGAGTACGGTATCCGCCAGCTTCTTTCCTTCTTCCGTTCCCATGTTGGTCGCAAAGTTCACCAGGTCTACCTGGTCTATCTGCGAAGACTGGGCGAACTCTCTCGAAGCGCTTCTTGCATCCGCCACAACGGAATACTTTTTCTCGGTGATCAGATCCGTGGTCTTTTTTGAAAATGCCTTGAAGTCGTCGGGCAGGGTCTCGGAAAGTTCCGCCAGATCCACGATGGAGAGCGTGGTCTTCTGACCGCGGCAGCTCCTGTCGCAGACATCAACGAAATCGTCGATGATCATCTTGCCTATCTCGGTACTTGCCATCGAAGTATTCTTTGAAAGCTCTGTCAGCCATCTGGTGTAATACCAGCCCACACCGGGTTCCGTTTCCTCTGAAGCTATCATATAGTCCGCATAGGACGCAGCCATCAGGTCGGTCTCCACGGTCGCCATCAGGCAGGCGTCAAATCCGATGATGTCGTACTTGATACCCGCGTTGCCGAGAGCTTTGTTTATACCGCCTAGTGTCATGGAACCGCTTGAGGAATGCAGCTCATCATAGCCGTAACCGGAGAGCGAGCCTCCGCCATGATCCCAGAACACCAGCATGTTTCTGTTGGAAGGATAATTCTTTGAGCAGTAATTAATGAACTCGGTAAGCGTAGCGGGATCGGTCATCGCCTTATTGCCCATATCGGCTTCAAGGAGTTCCATCCTGCCGCTGCGTACCCTGTATATCTGGTTGGTCTGCGAACTGATGCCGTTCTGCCACTGCCTGCAGCCACCGGTATATACGATGATCTTTATCTTATCCGAGATCTCGGCCTTCATCATCTCGTTCAGATCGTTGGAAGCCATGCCATGCTTGGATTCGAGGTCGGTACCGCACATATATACCATCATGGTGATCTCGTCTTCACCGTTACCTTTGACAGTGGTATATCTGCTCCTTGCCTCGGATGCAACGCTCGCATCCAGACTGCCTGAATTATTGGGCGTTACCCAGTCGCTGCTGGCGCCGCTTACGTTGGCATAGGTACTGTTGCCGAAACCTGCGCCCAGTACACTGCCTGCTATGCCTGCAACCGATGACAGCGCGTCCGTACCGCCGCCGTTTCCGCCTCCGCCAAGGAGCGCACCGATTCCGCCGCCTCCGCCGAGCAGGACCATCAGTATTATAACGATCAGTCCGCCCGGGCCTCTCGAAGGTCCTCTCTCTCCGCCGCTGCTGCCGCCTCCGGAAAAGGCGCTGCCGCTGCCTACCGGTCCTGTGCCCAGTCCGCTGCCTCTCCTGTGGACGCCGTTACCGGCACCGCTTATATTCTTCTTTCTTCCCTGATCTGCCATTTCTTATTCCTTTCCGGCATCTTCCGTCCTCTTCCTTGCAGGAGGCTTGGGCCCCATATACTGCAGGAAGTAGGTCTTGAGCATGCCGTTATATAATTTTCTGTTCTTATCCGCTTTTCTTCCTATGGCTTTTTCCGCATCCGCATAGGAAGTGATGATGTACATCGACCAGGAATCCAGCGCCCTGTAACGCTCGCCGATCATGGCATAAAGAGCATTCATATCATCATCTCCGCCTATCCTTTCGCCATAAGGCGGATTGCTTATCAGAAAGCCGTATTTCTTCGGATGGCTGAGCGCCGCCGCATCTCTTGTCTGGAAATGTATCAGCTTCTCCACTCCCGCAAGCTTTGCGTTTTCCCTGCTCATCTTCACCATCTCGGGATCGATGTCATAGCCCTGTATGTCGGTATCCACCGACATATCGATGTTTTCTCGCGCTTCCTCTTTTGCGTCCTTCCACAGTTCTTCCGCGATCACATGCTTCCACTTCATGGCCGTGAAATTCCTGTTCATCCCGGGTGCGATACCTGCTGCCATCAGCGCTGCCTCTATGGGAAAGGTTCCGCAGCCGCAGAAAGGATCCACAAGTATGCGGTCTTTTTTCCATGGTGTCAGCATTATCAGCGCCGCTGCCAGGTTCTCCGCTATGGGCGCCTTCGCGGTATGTATGCGGTAGCCGCGCTTGTGCAGCGACTCGCCCGTTGTATCGAGCCCGACCGTCACTTCATCATTTTTTATGAATACCCTGAAAGGATAATCCTCGCCATCCTCTTCAAATCTCGGCGTATGATAGGCATGGCTCATGCGCTCGACCATAGCCTTCTTCATCACCGACTGAATGGCAGAAGGCGCGAACAGCGCGCTCTTTACACTGGCTGCCTTTGCTACCCAGAAACGTCCGTTTTTCGGTATCCATTCCTCAAAGGGCAGCGACTTCGTTCCCTGGAACAGTTCTTCGAAAGTAGCTGCCTTAAAGCTGCCGATCTTTACCAGCACTCGCTCCGCAGTCCTCGACCACATATTGATCCTGACTACAGCCTCGGGATCCCCCGCAAAAGTAACCCTGCCGTCCGTAACATTGGTCACGTCGTAGCCAAGCTCATCTATCTCTCTTTTTAATACCGCTTCCAGCCCGAAATGGCAGGGAGCTATCAGTTCGAATGTTTTCATATTTCCACCACTATGCTGTATTTTATAACAATCCGGGGCTTTCGGGCAATATAAATCTGAGCCCCGCAGCCTGTGTCTGCCGCTCCCGTATACTCTCCGCGTGCGGCCGCAATACCGGTATTATATCATATTATTTGCATCCTGCTAAACTTTCTCTTTTGTGCCCTCTGTCCGTCCCCAAAAAATAACAACTTGCCTCTTCCATTTTGCCCCTGATTTTTGTATAATGCAGTGTACGGGCGTATGCCCACAACAAACAGACAAAGGAGAGTAAGGTATGAAATTCGGCTACTTCGATGACGCCAACAGAGAGTACGTCATCACAACTCCCAGGACTCCGTATCCATGGATCAACTATCTGGGAACTCAGGGGTTCTTTTCTCTTATTTCCAACACAGCGGGCGGTTACTCATTCTACAAAGACGCACGTCTCCGCAGGATCACCCGTTATCGTTACAACAACGTTCCCATTGATATGGGCGGACGTTACTTCTACATCAACGACGGCGGTACCATCTGGAATCCCGGCTGGTCTCCCGTAAAGACAGAGCTTGATGAATATGAATGCCGTCACGGCATGGGCTACACCATCATAAAGGGAAAAAAGAACGATCTGAAAGCTCAGGTTACCTTCTTTGTTCCTCAGGATTATGACGGAGAGGTGCAGCAGGTAGTCCTCACGAATGAAGGCTCTGCCGCAAAGAGCTTCTCACTCTTCTCTTTTGCTGAGTGGTGTCTGTGGGACGCCCAGGACGATTCCAACAACTTCCAGCGTAACTTCTCCACAGGCCGTGTGGAGGTGGATGGTTCCGTTATCTATCACAAGACGGAATACAGGGACCGCCGCAATCACTACGCTTTCTATTCCGTAAATGATACCATCGACGGTTATGATACCGACAGGGATTCATTCATCGGACTTTACAACGGCTTCAACAATCCCGAAGCGGTACTTGCCGACAAGGCAACGGATTCCTTTGCAGACGGCTGGGCTCCCATCGCTTCACACTATAAGAAGCTCACGCTCGCTCCCGGAGAGAGCAAGACACTCGTATTCGTGCTCGGCTATGTGGAGATGCCTGCAGACCAGAAGTTTGAGGCTGACGGCAAGACCATCAACAAAGTAAAAGCAAAGGCTATGATCGAGAAGTACTCTACTCCCGAGAAATTTGCCGATGGTATGAAAGAGCTGAAAGCATACTGGGATAAGCTCCTTGGCATACTCAACGTCGACACTCCCGATGAGCGTGTAAACCGCATGGTCAACATCTGGAACCAGTACCAGTGCATGGTTACCTTCAATCTTTCACGTTCGGCTTCCTACTTCGAGTCCGGTATAGGACGCGGAATGGGCTTCCGTGATTCGAACCAGGATGTGCTCGGTTTCGTTCATCAGATACCCGACCGTGCAAAAGAGCGTATCATCGATATCGCTTCCACCCAGTTCCCCGACGGCGGATGCTATCATCAGTACCAGCCCCTTACCAAGAAGGGCAATGCCGATATCGGCGGTGATTTCTCCGATGATCCCTTATGGCTCATCCTTTCGGTTTCCGCTTATATCAAGGAAACCGGCGACTGGGGCATCCTTGACGAGATGGTACCTTACGATAACGACATGTCTGTAGCACAGACCATGCTCGAGCATCTGAAAGTTTCCTTCTATCACATCGTAAATAACTTAGGACCTCACGGCCTGCCTCTGGCAATGCGTGCCGACTGGAATGACTGCATCAACTTATCATGCTTCTCCGACACCCCCGGCGAGTCTTTCCAGACTTATACCAATCCCAAGTTTGCTGCTGAGGTCTTCTACTCCAAGACTGCCGAGTCTGTAATGGTCGCAGCTCTCTTCACCTATACCGGTCCGAACTATGTAGCCATCCTTAAGCATCTCGGCAAAGATGATGAGGCCGCTGCTGCTCAGGCAGAGATCGACAAGATGAAGAAAAACATGATGGAGTCCGCATGGGACGGCGACTGGTTCCTGCGTGCTTATGATGCAAACGGCGAAAAGATGGGTTCAAAGGAATGCGAGGAAGGCCAGATCTTCATCGAGCCCCAGGGCTTTGCCATCATGTCAGATGTAGGCAAGGATCAGGGCACTGACTTAAAGACCTTAAAGGCGATCGACGAGAGACTGAATACCCAGTACGGTCTGGTGCTCAACAATCCCGCTTTCTCAAAGTATTATATCCAGTACGGCGAGATCTCCACTTATCCCGGAGGATACAAGGAGAACGCCGGTATATTCACGCATAACAACGCATGGATCATCTGTGCTGCCGCTTATGCAGGCCAGGGCGATCAGGCATTCAAATATTATTCCGAGATAGCTCCCGCATTCACCGAGGAGACTTCGGATATCCACAAGACCGAGCCTTATGTGTACGGCCAGATGATCGGCGGTAAGGATGCAGGTTCCGATATAGGACGCACAGGCAAGAACTTCGGTCAGGGCAAGAATTCCTGGCTCACGGGTACAGCTGCATGGAACATGGTTGCCATCTCCCAGTACATCCTGGGCGTACAGGCAGATTTCGACGGTCTGCGCATCGATCCTTCCATACCTTCGGCATGGGACGGACTCAAGGCTACCAGACAGTTCAGAAATGC
>JAIKYA010000054.1 GCA_024683645.1 Lachnospiraceae bacterium | reverse complement strand
ATGAGATGGAAGATGTGGAATTTAATGTAGTAAAGGTTAACGGCAAATGGTATGTGGATGCCCTCGGATATGTAGGCGGAAGCGTAAACAGCCTGATGAGATACTTAAGATAAGAAAAGTAAAAGGGGTGACGAAAGTCACCCCTCTTTTTTATTTCCCGGTCTGCTTTCAGACATCTACTATCAGATATCTTCCGTCACCTATGGCAAATACTTCTTCGGCGTTTTCGGCCTCTTCCTTTTTCAGCTCACTTATGTCCATGCCGGCTTCATCAAGATAGTCCATGACCTCTTCGATACTGTCAACGACAACGGCCATGGCATCACTTAAGAATTCCTCAGCCTCTTCCCTGTTCTCCGCCACCGGCTCCGGAAAAAGCTTTTCCTGCTTTTCCAGAAAAACATCAAGAACCTTTTCATCAAACTCTGCCATTACACACTCCTCCTTATTTTTTCCAGATGTTTGGCCAGAAGCTCCGACGGCAGACCGACGACATTATCATAGCTGCCCTCGTACGCTTCTATATATTTTGAGAAAACACCCTGTATCGCATATGCGCCGGCCTTGTCCATCGGCTCGCCGCATGCTATATACTCTCTTATCTCTTCATCGGTCATCCCGGCCACTTTCACAATACTGCGGTCATAAAAAACATCCGTATGCCTCACTCCCGATATACGGCTGATCAGCGTTACTCCCGTATATACGCTGTGGCTTCTGCCTGCCAGAGCTTTAAGCATCGCAAAGGCGTCCGCCTCATCCTTCGGTTTTCCGAGAGCCCGTCCGTCATGCCAGACCAGGGTATCCGCAGCTATGACCGTTATATCGTCTCCGCCGCTTATGCTGTCATAAACTGCATTGCCTTTCAGTCCCGACAGTTCCATGACCATCTCCTCCGGTGCCGTCTTATCCGTAAGCTCGGCGACATCGGCAGCCATCACCTCATACTCTATGCCCATGGAGGAGAGTATCTCTTTCCGCCTCGGAGAACCCGATGCAAGTATATACCGCATATCACTCATCTCCATACTCTCGTATCCCTGCTGCTCTTTTTCTTTTTCTCCATCATTGCCGCCTCGAGCATAAAGGAATTCTGACAGGAGAAACGCTCAGCTTCCGGAACCTTCGGTTTTACATATTCGCCGGAAGGAAGCAGTTCGTGTTTCTTTACATTATCCGCAAACTGCTCGTCCATCACATGCATCACCCTGCTCTTAAGCTGCCTGTCCTCAATGGGAAACATTATCTCTACACGCCTTTCCAGATTTCTCGGCATCCAGTCGGCACTGGATAAGAAGATCTCCGGATCCCCGTCATTATCAAAGATAAAGATCCTCGCATGCTCCAGATAATCACCGACTATCGAATATACCCTTATACGGTCGCTCACGCCCTCTATACCCGGCTTAAGGCAGCATATGCCACGTACCATCAGCCTGATCTCCACACCGGCACAGGAAGCCTCGTAGAGGGCTGCTATGATATCGGGATCACAGAGCGAATTCATCTTGGCACGTATGCTGCTCTGACGTCCGGCCAGCGCATTGTCCCTCTCCCTGCCTATCAGCTTAAGGAGACGTTTTTTCAGCCACAGCGGAGCCAGGGACAGCTTATTCCAGGCCATGGGCTCGGAATAACCTGAAAGCATGTTGAACACGGCAGTCGCATCCTCGCCTGTCATCTCGCTGCAGGTCAGCAGCCCCATATCCGTATAAAGCTTTGCGGTGGCATCATTGTAATTACCCGTGCCCAGGTGCACATATCTCCTGATGCCGTCTTCTTCCCTTCTTACCACCAGGGCTATCTTGCAGTGGGTCTTCAGCCCCACGAGTCCGTATATCACATGGCAGCCCGCCTGCTCGAGCATCTTTGCCCAGACTATATTGTTCTCCTCATCAAACCTTGCTTTCAGCTCGACCAGCACCGTTACCTGCTTGCCGTTTTCCGCCGCCTCCGCCAGAGCCTTTACTATCGGCGAGTTGCCGCTCACTCTGTAAAGCGTCTGCTTTATGGCCAGCACGTCCTTATCTCTTGCTGCCTGCTCGATGAAATCCACCACCGGCGTAAAGCTCTGGTAAGGATGATGCAGCAGTATGTCCCCGCCTCGTATGGCCTCGAACACGTCGCAGCCTGCGGGAAGCCCCGGCACTTCCCTGGGGGTCAGTGCTTTGATCTTGTACTTCTCGTAACCGGGCAGTCCGTATATCTTCATCAGGAAAGTCAGATCCAGCGGGCCGTCTATAAAATATATATCATCGTCCGTCACCTTCAGTTCTTTTTTCAGTGTCTTTAAAAGCCTCCTGTCTATGCCTTCTTCCACCTCAAGACGTATGGCTTCTCCCCACTGCCTTTTTCTTATCTGCTTCTCTATCTCTTTAAGCAGATCCTCCGCTTCTTCCTCTTCGATCGTGAGATCGGCATTTCTCATGATCCTGAAGGGTGCTGAGCCGAGTATGTCATAGTTTGAAAACAGCTTGCTGATGTTGCGCTCTATCACTTCCTCAAGACGTATGACCACGGTACCGCTCTCAGAGGGCAGTTTTACAAAACGCGGCAGAACGCTCGGTACCTGCACCGTAGCGAACTCCTGATGCTTTTCTTTTTCCTTGCCTTTTTTTATCAGCAGGGCACAGATATTCAGTGATTTGTTTTTTATCAGTGGAAACGGTCTTGACGAATCGACCGCCATCGGCGTAAGCACCGGATATATGTCGCTAATGAAATACCTGTCGGCATAAGCCGCCTGTTCGGCGCTCATATCCTCATGCTTTTCTATCATTATCAGTTCTTTCTTTGCGCACTCTTCCTTAAGGCTTTTGTATGTGCGGTACTGCCTGTCAACAAATTCATGCAGCACGCCGTACAGCAGTTTCAGCTGTTCCGAAGGTTTCAGCCCTGCTATGTCTTTCTTGGTATAACCCGCATGTACCATGTCTTTGAGCGATGCGACCCTGACCATGAAAAACTCATCAAGATTTGAAGAGGTGATGCTTAAGAATTTCAAACGTTCGAAAAGGAGCAGTTCCTTATCCTCCGCTTCCGACAGCACACGTCCGTTAAAATGCACCCATGACAGTTCCCTGTTTGTAAAGTATTCGTGATCTCTGTAATCCATTCAAGTAACCCCCGTATATCCTAAATCCTTTTGATCTGCGGTTTCAGTCCGAATATCTCTTTGAAGAAATCAGCCCTTTTACTGAAACGTTCCTGTTCAAAGAGCAGATTCTCCCCGGTCTCCGTATAGAGCATAAGTCTGTCATCCTGTATCGTTACCTTCATGCTCTTTATCTTCTGCTTCTGGCTCTTGTCCAGAGCATTGGCGATACGCAGGATCGCCGTAAGCTTAGCGATGATCATGAAGCTGTTCTCATCAAAACGCGTGTGTGATGCCAGTTCATCATAATACTCAAACTCGTCATGATTGAACTTCACTATATATGCGAGCATTTCCCTTTCCGTATGCGAAAGGCCTATGATCTCCGTATTCATGATGATACCGTATGAACATGCACCAACATTGGTCATGTTGATGAACTTGCCGCAGTCGTGAAGTATGGTAGCCAGACGCAGCAGCAGTCTGTGTCTTTCATTCATACCGTGTATCTCGCTCATCCCGTCGAATATGGAAACTGCCAGATACTCAAGTGCCTCGCCCCGCTTTCTGCTGCCCAGATAGCGTTTTCCCAAAGCCCTTGCACTCGATATGATATCCTGTTCGAAGTCGCGCATCGCGGGCCCCAGTTTTTTCTCTTCGAGATATTCGTATACGATGCCGTCGCAGAGTGCGGCCCTCGGCACCCAGAGCTGCTTTGCATTTATCTCCGGCATGATGCGCCTGATGATAGCTGCGGAAATGCGCAGCAGGCTTACATTTTCTTCAGGCGTTTCCAGCAGATTGGCCAGTTCCTCCCTTCCCATCTCACGGAACTTTGCGCACATGCTCATGAAGTCTTCTAGACTTATATCATCATCTTTTTTCGTCTGCCGCATTATCACAGGCGAGAGATAGTCATCCATGAGGATGATCCTCTCCACCGTCCTGTCCTTCATATACATGCGTTTAAAAACCCGGAGCTGCGAACCTATCATCTCGTCAAGGACTTCCTCCATCTGGGTGACCTTAGGCTGCATCTTTCTGAGTCTTTCGTTTATCCTGAGTACTCCCAGCTTCAGCGCCTGTGTCGCTGCCAGCTGTCCCTTGTCGAAAAGCGATATCTGTATGCTGCCGCCGCCTATGTCCACTATGGCTGCGCCGCCGTCTATCCCCTTTTTAAAACGCTCTCCGTTTGAAGCTATGGCTTTGTAATCAAGAAATCTCTGTTCGGAATTGCTGAGTACTGTAAGCTTTATGCCGCTGCGGTTCAGTATCTGGTCAAGGAGCAGCGAAGTATTCTCGGTCTCACGCAGGGCGCTGGTACCATATGCCCTATACTCCGTGACATCGTAGCTCTTCATTATCTGCCTGAATCCTTTAAGTATCCTGAACAGCTCCTCCATATGCTCGTAGCTGATCTTTTTCGTGTTGTAGCTGTCATTGCCCAGTGCCAGGCGGTGACGTACATGATCGAGCTGTTTCGGGCCTTTGGGGCCTATCTCGAATATCTTCATGCTTATCTCGAAACTGCCTGCATCGATCGCTGCAAAAAGCTTCTTCTCCTTATCAGCCATTGATACTCTCCTTCAGATTGTCTATGAACTGCTGCGCCGTTCTTCCCGAAAGCCCGCTGTGCGAAAGCTCCCAGCTGTTGGCACGCAGATGCAGTTCTTCCTTTGGCATATCTATTCCGCACCTTGCCGCCAGTTCTTCGACTATCGCAAGATAGGCTTTTCTTGCGGGCGAAGGATAATAGATCGTCACACCGAATCTTGAATAAAGCGATATCTTTTCCTGTACCGTCTCGTTTTTATGCTTGTCAAGCGGACTCTCCGGCCTGTCGTCAAAACTCTCCCTTACAAGATGTCTTCTGTTCGAGGTTGCGTAGATCAGCACATTTGAAGGCCTGCCGTCAAGGCCTCCTTCTATCACTGCTTTCAGATACTTATATTCCACCTCGAACTCTTCAAACGATAGATCATCAAGATAGAGTATGAATCTGTAATTTCTCATTCTCAGTTTATCTATAAGATCCTTTATATATTTATACTGATGCTTGTATACTTCGATTATCCGCAGTCCCCTGTCGTAATAGGCATTGAGTATCGCCCTTATGCTGGTGGACTTCCCTGTTCCCGCCTCGCCGTAAAGCAGACAATTGTTGGCTCCGCCGCCCCGCAGGAAACTTTCGGTATTTTCGGTGAGTGCCTTCTTCTGATCATCATAACCGACCAGCGTATCCAGCGTTACCTTTTCGATATTGTGTATCGCTGCGATCGTAGATCCCTCATCCCCTTTAAGGCGGAAAGCTTTATGCAGTCCTAAGTCGCCCACTCCGAATTCCCTGTAGAAATCCTCCAGACGCTCGCGCAGAGTGGTCGCATCCCTTGCTTCGGCGAGAGATACCGAAAGACTTCGAAGCTCTTCAACTATCTCCGGATCGTACTTCACACTCCCCGCAGCTGCCGGGGCATAATCCTGCAGAAGCGAGAATGCCGGCTGCCTGTATTCCCTGGCAAGCACGTCAAGATCAACACGGTAGAGCCTGTGGAAGATCTCCAGATCCGTAAGTGCCGCCATTCTCAGAGTCCCGCCTCCCGCATTCCGCCTCTCGACCGAGAGCGTATAGGGATTCACGTCATTGATCAGCGCATCCGTAAGCAGACAGTGCCACAGATTTCCTGCATAACCGTTCTGTGATGCGAGTTCAAAAAGCTCTGCTATCACTCTCTCTGCCGACGGCGCCTTTTTGCTTTCATCTCTTTTGTATTCGGTATGCAACAGGATCCTCATCCTGTTGATCGTATGTATCAGTTCGCTGTTTCTGTAGAATATAAAGTCCATTTCATCTGTTCTCCGTTATCACAAGATACTGCACCTCGCGGCTGTAATTCATGATATGCTCATAGATATCCGCGATATATTTTTTTTCAAGCTCACCGGACACAGCTGCCGTGAGACAGCCTATCTTTTCTGCTTCCCTTGCACTGTCGTATACTTTTTTGCCGCTCTGCTTTTTGTACTCTCCCACCTCTGCCGAAAGCTCAAGGCGCTTTAACAGCAGTTCCGTGATATTTTTATCTATTGCATCCAGTTCCGTTCTCAGTTCAGTAAGTTCTTTCATCCCCGTATCCTTTCCGTTTTTATTATGTTTATTTTACATATTAGCTTATTCTTTTTCAATCTCTGATTGTTTTTTTTTGCAAACTGTGATAACATTTTGTTGTTGCCGCAAACGGTTGAAAGATTCTTTCGGCTGCTGCATTAAAGCGTGGCGGAGGATCCTTTAAGGAGGGTAAACATGAACGTTAAAGAATGCATACTCGGACGACGCAGCATCAGGAAATACAGCGATAAGCCTGTTGATGACGACATCATCAGAGAGATAGTCGAAGAAGCTTCCTATTCTCCCAGCTGGAAACATACGCAGATAACACGTTATATCGCAGTTAAGGATCCCGCACTGAAAAGCAGGATAGCCAAAGAAGGCACCACTATCTGGGCCGGCAACGGCACCATCATCGAACAGGCACCTGTACTTGTTGCCGTAACGATCTTAAAAGGCCGCTCCGGTTATGAGCGGGACGGTTCCTTCTCCACGGAAAGAGAAGACAGATGGCAGTTCTTCGATGCAGGTATCGCGTCACAGACCTTCTGTCTTGCAGCACACGAGCATGGCCTCGGCACTGTTATTCTCGGACTCTTTGATATCGATACGATCAGGAACATCCTTGAGATTCCCGAAGACAGAGATCTCGTTGCACTCATTCCTTTGGGATATCCCGCTGAAGAGCCCTCAGCTCCCAGGCGCAAGGAAGTATCGGAACTGTTGAACATCATATAAGATTTAAGAGGAGATTTATTTCTCCTCTTTTTTATGGAGGTTATCATGAGACATTTAATGAATCCTATGGACTTTTCGGTAGAAGAGCTCGATAAGCTTTTCGATCTGGCCGCGGACATTGAGCGCGATCCCGAAAAATATGCACACAGATGTGCCGGAAAAAAGCTTGCAACCTGCTTCTACGAACCCAGCACGCGTACACGCTTAAGCTTTGAGACAGCAATGCTGAACCTTGGCGGCTCCGTCATCGGCTTTTCGGATGCCGGTTCTTCTTCCGCCAGCAAGGGCGAGAGCGTATCGGATACGATCCGCGTCATATCCTGCTTTGCGGATATATGCGCTATGCGCCATCCCAAGGAAGGTGCTCCGATGGTAGCGGCTTCGCATTCCTCTATCCCCGTGATCAATGCGGGCGACGGCGGACACCAGCATCCGACACAGACTCTTACCGATCTGCTCACGATCCGCTCACTTAAGGGGCGGCTCAACGATTTCACCATCGGTATCTGCGGCGACCTGAAATTCGGCCGCACCGTGCATTCCCTTGTTAATGCACTCTCCCGCTATACCGGTATAAAGTTCGTCTTCATTTCCCCCGAAGAACTCCGTATCCCCGGCTACCTTCGTGAAAAACTCTGGGAGAATGCACTGTCCTTCGAAGAGGTGATACGCCTCGAAGACGTGATGAGCAAACTTGATCTTCTGTATATGACCAGAGTGCAGCGCGAGCGCTTCTTCAACGAAGAGGATTACGTGCGTCTGAAAGATTTCTACATACTCAACAAAGCCAAGATGGCACTTGCAAAACCGGACTGCCTGATACTCCATCCCCTGCCGAGGGTGAACGAGATCTCCGTAGAGGTGGATTCCGATCCGCGCGCCGTATACTTCAAGCAGGTACAGTACGGTGTATATGTCCGCATGGCACTGATACTCACCCTGCTGGAACTCGTATGACACAGCCGGGATCCCGTAACGTCATCGTGAGCCGTTATCAGCAGCAACCTGAGTAGCTTTCAGTTTCAACCTTAGCGGCTCTCAATTTTATCCTGAGCAAAGCATAGGTTCAAAAAAGGAGGAAAACATGTTAAACGTTGGAAAAATAGAAGAAGGCTTCGTACTTGACCACATCCCCGCCGGCAAGAGCATGTCCATCTATTATCATCTGGGACTTGATAAGCTGGACTGCACTGTGGCTATAATCAAGAATGCAAAGAGTAACGTGATGGGCAAGAAGGACATCATCAAAGTCGAGTGTGATATCAACACCCTTGATATGGATGTGCTTGCAGTCATAGACCACACCATCACCGTAAACGTGATAAAGGACGCTGTGATCGTAGAAAAAAAGCAGCTTACGCTGCCTGTGGAGATCACAGGTATCATGAAATGCCACAACCCCCGCTGCATCACTTCCATCGAGCAGGAACTGCCCCATATCTTTTATCTTGCAGATGCAGGCCGTGAACTCTACCGCTGCAAATACTGCGACGAAAAGAACACGGAGCGATTTTAAAGAACAAAAGGCCGCCAGCGCGGCCTTTTGTTATCTTGCCATCCGCGCCACTACTGCAGGCTGCTCATGTACTACCGGCTGCTCATGCACTACCGGCTGCTCATGCACTGCATGTTGTGCAGTTACTGCATATTGCGCAAGTACTGCAGGCTGCGCAGGTACCTCTGGTTGATCAGGTACTGCATGTTGCTCATGCACTGCCGGTAGCGCAAGGCTTATCTTACAGCCGTCTGCTTGAAAGCCCCTGGATAAATGATGCTGATACTATGCAAAACATCGGTCCTGTTTATCATTAAGTATATGACTCTCTAAATTTATCCTCTGATTACATACAGCTAAATATACACAGTCCGTGATTATTCTTGAAAATGAATTACCGCGGTTAAAGACAGCACTGACGAACAGAACTATGTGATATGCTGTCTTTCACAGGACGCTCTCCGCTTATAGACAGCGCAGAAATTGAAAAGCTGTTGATATGCTGTCTTCTGCAAAGCGGATGCCGGAAAGCAGATCAACAGAAGGCACGTGACATATATCTTGTGAAGACATTAAACCAAAAGGAATGTCCCTTATATCATATTTATCTTTACATAACGTCGACTTATCATTGCAAATGTGAGCTTGGTTTACATTTTTTACACGATAAATCGGGAAAAACCGTAATTTTCGTGTCGGGCGTTTTGAAGTCTTTTATCAGTCAGACACGAAGAGCAGACTCTTCTTATTATTTTCGTGTCAGCACCTTTTCAGGCACCAAAACTAACTAACACGAAAATTATGAAATAAACTGTTTTTTCGTGCCATTTCTTCCGCGAGCAAAAAATCGGCTTACACGAAAAAAACGGAGCTGTTCAGTTATTCGTGTCTTTTTTCTCAACGCCCCGAAAACTGTCGACACGAAAATCACAATTCTTATAAATTCTTCGTGTCTCTGTAGTCCATTTAACGGCCATTCACGCTCAAATGGCATTAGAAGCGGCTTAGCAGGATTTATCAGCTATGCTGCGGCGCACGGACCGAGGAATGCGAATTCTTTTCTGTAAAGAAAAAAGGCTGCTATATCAGCCTTTTTAATGCACTTACTTTCAATTTCTCAGCCGAAGCCTACCACTTCGTTTCTGGGTTTATCGCATTTCTCCACTTTCGCGGCTGTAAATACCGGTCCTTCGCCGTTATAGCCCTTAAAATAATCCTTTGCGATCTTGCCTTCGACCCTTACCCAGTCTTTTTCTTTTAAAGCATCCGTCTCGTCCCACTTGCATGCATAACCAAGAAAAGTCATATCCTCGGCACAGCAGGTCATGGCCATGCGTCCCGGTACGAAATACCCTTTCGGGAATCCGGGCGGCTTCATCACCATACCCACAAAGCTGATAGTCTTGCCCGCATATCTTTCGATGTGATCCATCACATCTATGTACCAGATACCGAAGGTATTGTCGTCAAGATCTATACGCTCTGCTTTCAGATCGTAGGGCAGATCCTCCTCGAATATCTCGTTTATCTCGCCCTGGGCGTTCTCAAAGATTACATCGGCTGAAGCATTCACTGCCTTGACATTTCTTCGGTAGCTGCCCAGCTCTTCCATCACCGTATCGCAGCGGTTAAAGATGATCAGCTCGGATTTCCTTATCATCTCTGCGACCATGGATTTCATATTGCTGTAATATGTCGGGAAAGTCGATGCATCCACACAGGTGATCTGCTGTTCTATGTTCCAGTGGAACGGCAGCGCCAGTCCTTTCATGTTCCACATGCCGTTGTACTCGATGATGATGCGCTCGGGATTGTACTGCTTCTCAAGCGCCAGCAGTTTTGCTGCGGTAAAGCCGGCTTCTTCCTCTATCGTATGCACCACTGTCTTCGATGCCTTCAGCACTTTGTCGCTGTACTCCTCTTCGCCTTCCTCACAGAGCAGAAGAAGTGTCGTCCCTTTTATCTGGAAGTAAGGCTGCTGCAGGGTAAAGCGTATAAAGCTGGTCTTGCCGCTGTCTAAAAATCCGTTTATCAGATATACCGGTTTCATTTTTTAAACAACTCCTCTAATTCTTCCTTATTGAGCTTCGAGCCTATCACGCAGAACTTGCCTGTTACCTCGGGCTCACCGTCACGCACGTTGCTCTCACCGGGAACGTAATCAAAATATATCCATCCGCCTTCTTCGTTCTCCACCATTCCTTTTGCACGCAGTACCATACCGTAGGTCACTGCATCAAGCAGGGCGGAAAGCTTATCCTCGATCTCTGCCTTTGTATACTTAGCGGGAGTCTCCATCCCCCAGCTGCCGAATACCTCATCAGCATGATGATGGTGATGATGATCATGGTCATGATGGTGATGGCACTCGCACTCGGGATCATCGCACTCTTCACCTTCATGATGATGATGGTGGTGATGTTCGTGCTCATGATCATCGTCGTGATGGTGATGATGCCCGTGATCATGCTCATCGTCATCGTCATGATCATGATGGTGATGGCACTCACATTCGGGATCATCACATTCCTCACCGTCATGATGATGGTGGTGATGATGGCATTCACATTCGGGATCGTCGCACTCTTCACCGTCATGATGATGGTGATGCTCATGCTCTTCGATAACTTCCTTAAGCAGTGTTTCCATCAGGTCCACTCCATCGATAGTCTCCTTGATGGCTGCTCCTTTAAGCTGATCCCAGGGAGTAGTGATGATCGTAGCCTTGTCATTGATACCCTTGAGTATATCAACTGCACTCTTAAGCTTATCCTCACTGATATCGCCGGTACGGCTCAGTATGATCGTGCCTGCATTTTCCACCTGGTTATTGAAAAACTCGCCGAAGTTCTTCACATACAGCTTTGCCTTCTTTGCATCAACAACCGTCGTAGCACTGTTAAGTACCACCTCGTCTCCGAGATCCGCTTTCTGTACGGCTTTCACGACATCCGAAAGCTTGCCTACACCCGAAGGCTCGATGACGATACGGTCGGGATGATACTTCTCCATCACTTCTTTTAAAGCCGTTCCGAAATCTCCCACGAGCGAACAGCATATGCAGCCCGAATTCATCTCGGTGATCTCGATGCCGGCATCCTTTAAGAATCCGCCGTCTATGCCTATCTCGCCAAACTCATTCTCGATGAGCACTACCTGCTCACCGTTCCATGCTTCCTTAAGCATCTTCTTTATGAGCGTGGTCTTACCCGCTCCCAGAAAACCTGATACAACATCTATCCTAGTCATTTTAAAAACGCCTCCTTATCAGCCTGCCTTACCGCAGCACTTCTTATACTTTTTACCGCTTCCGCAGGGGCAGGGATCGTTGGGATAGATCTTGACACCTTCGTTCCTTACTGTCCCTCTCTGTCTCGCCTCTTTGTACAGCGCCTCTCTCTTCTCATCGTCAAAGATGTTCTTCCACTCTTCGAGATTGTAAAGCCAGTCAGCCTTGGCATCAACCATGTTCATATACAGCTTTTCAAGATCATAATTGAGATTGACCACTGTATCTTCTTCCATCTCCTCGATGGGGTTGGCTTCTTTTAAGCTCTCATTGATACCGTCCAAAAAACCTGTCATGTACATAACTGACAGCTGGTATTTCTCAGCCAGTTCCTTTACGGTTCCCTTTATATCTTCCCCGGGATTCTTTAAGAGTTCCGCGTAGATCCTCTTTTCCTGGAAGAAATAATCGTCCCAGAGCTTTCTTAAGGTGTTCTGGTCATTTGCATTTGTGTCGTATGCCATTTTCTGCCATTCTTTTAGTAGTGCCATTTTCTAACATCTCCTTTTATCTGAATTCTTAATTTTTTATCAGTTCTATAGCATCCCTTACAGTCTCTGCCTCGATCAGCTTCATGCCCTTTATGCCTTTAAGTCTTGCGGCATTGACTTTCGGGATAATGCAGCTTTCATAGCCGAGCTTTGCGGCCTCGGAAACCCTTGCTTCTATCTGGCTCACGCCTCTGACCTCACCGGAAAGACCTATCTCTCCTATAGCCAGCAGACGGTCACTCACCGGTCTGTTGATGAAACTTGATATCACCGCCATAGCTATTGCCAGATCCACGGCCGGTTCCACAATCTTCATGCCTCCGGCTACATTGACATATGCATCGCAGTTGCCCAGATGCATGCCTATGCGCTTTTCCAGTACCGCCATTAAAAGGTTGAGTCTGTTCAGATCCGCACCGGTTGCCTGCCTTCTCGGTATACCGAAAGCAGTCGGTGCCACAAGCGCCTGTATCTCTAAAAGTATCGGTCTCGAACCTTCCATCATGCAGGCCGTTACCGTTCCGCTCGCATCGCGCACGCGTCCGTCCAGCAGATATTCCGAAGGATTCTTCACTTCCCTCAGTCCCTCGGATTCCATCTCAAACACGCCTATCTCGTTGGTGGAGCCGAAGCGGTTTTTCACACCTCTGAGTACCCTGTAGGAACCGTGCCTGTCGCCTTCGAAGTAGAGCACCGTATCAACCATATGCTCGAGCATCCTCGGTCCCGCAACCGTTCCCTCCTTGGTCACATGACCTACTATGAACACCGCAATGTTCTGCGTCTTGGCCAGCTGCAGCAGCACTGCCGTAGACTCCCTTACCTGTGAAACACTGCCGGGAGTGCCGCTCACCTCCTCGTTGAACATTGTCTGTATGGAGTCTATCACGGCCACATCAGGCTTCTCTTCTTTCAGTACCCTGCTTATATCATCAAGATCCGTTTCGCATAAGAGCAGCAGCGAATCGTTGAAACCGCCGAGCCTGTCGGCCCTCATCCTTATCTGACGCACCGACTCCTCGCCGGAAATATATATCAGCTTCTTACCGGCTGCCGACAGTTCCCTGCAGGTCTGCAGCAGCAGGGTGGACTTGCCTATGCCCGGATCACCGCCGACCAGTATCAGGGAACCCGGAACCACTCCGCCTCCCAGTACACGGTCCAGCTCGCCTATGCCCGTAGGCATCCTGTCTTCCTCATTAAGCTCTATCTCCGTGAGCTTAACAGGCCTCGCCGCTTCATATGAAGTATGCGTCTTTCTCGTATTTCCGCCTTCTTTTATCTCCTGCTCGGTCATGGTATTCCATGCATGGCAGGACGGACACTGTCCCGACCACTTGGCTGATTCATAGCCGCATTCCTTGCAGAAAAAGACGGTCTTAAATTTGCCTTTTGCCATTTACTTCTTTATTTCCACCTTTACGGCATCCCTGCCGGCAAGCTCCACACCAAAGGAAAGCTTTCCGCCAAGGTTGGTCTTCATCATGCCTATCTCCTCGCCGCCGGCCGTTACCTTATAGCCCGTATCCTCGGCAAGTCCTACCGTTATCTGTGCATCCTCGGGCCCTTCCACCATAAAGGATACACCGTTCTCATCCTCGGTAAAGCCGGTTACCGCAGTACCGGGAACGGATTCGTAAAGGACCATTCCGTTCTTCTCAAGTCTGGTTATCTCATTAAAGGTCTTGACCTTTAAGATATCTCCTTTATGCTTGAAATCCTCAAGCTTTGACTTCTGCGAAAGACTGTAATCTCCGAAACTCAGACTTCCGTTTTCCTCCGCACGGAGCAACTCACTGACAACTGCCATCGCTTTTTTCCTCCATTCGTTATACTTTAGCTTTTTATAAATGTTATCTTCTCGCCTTTTATGGCGGTCTTTATCTTATCACCGGGTCCTATGCGTCCGGAAAGCAGTTCCTCCGAAAGCGGATCCTCAAGTTGGGTCTGTATCGCACGCTTAAGCGGCCTTGCCCCCATCTTCACGTCGGTATACTTTTCTATCAGCATATCCTTTACGCTCTGCGTGATATTTAAGTCCAGATCCATCTGCTCCCTGCATCTTTTGCAAAGATCCTTCGCGAGAAGTGTGACTATCTTCTTCAGTTCCGGCTTTCTCAGCGGATGGAATACTATGATCTCATCGATACGGTTTATGAACTCGGGGCGGAAAAGGCGCTGCACTTCATCCATAACGCCGCTCTTCATCCTCTCGTAATCCTGTTTTTCATCCGTATGCGCAGTAAAGCCCAGATTCTTAGGTGATATTATCCTCTGTGCCCCTGCATTGCTCGTCATTATCAGTATCGTATTCTTGAAGGATACCTTTCTGCCCTGGGCATCGGTGATATGTCCGTCATCGAATACCTGGAGAAGCACGTTGAACACATCGGGATGTGCCTTTTCTATCTCGTCGAAAAGCACCACCGAATAAGGATTCTGTCTCACCTTTTCGGAAAGCTGTCCGCCGTCATCATAGCCTACATAGCCGGGAGGCGAACCTATCATCTTGGATACGGAATGTGCTTCCATATATTCCGACATATCAACACGGATAAGCGCATCCTCCGAGCCGAATACCAGCTCCGCCAGTGCTTTTGAAAGCTCCGTTTTTCCCACACCCGTAGGCCCCAGGAACAGGAACGAACCTATGGGTCTTCTCGGATCCTGCAGTCCGACACGGCCGCGCCGTATGGCTCTGGCCACAGCTCCCACCGCTTCTTCCTGGCCGATAACACGCTTGTGCAGCATGTCCTCCAGCTTTAAAAGCCGCTCGCTCTCTTTCTCGTTCAGGCGGCTTACCGGGATCTTTGTCCAGATGCTTACCACCTCCGCGATCGCATTTTCATCGACCGCACCCTTGCCGGCTTCCTTGTTCTTTTCAAGCTTTGCCTCCAGCTTCTTCAGTTTTTCCTTAAGCTTCAGCTGCTCGCTGCGCAGTTCCGCTGCCTGTGCAAAAGCCTCTATCTTTATCGACCGCTCTATCTGGTCATCTTTCTTCGCTATCTCTTCCCTTATATCCTTAAGCTTCGCCGGCACGATCATGCCTTTCAGCTTCTTTGCCGCAGCCGCCTCATCTATGAGGTCGATGGCCTTGTCCGGAAGATATCTGTCATTGATATAACGCTCCGAAAGTATGGCTGCCGCTTCCAGCGCCTCAGGCAGTATCTTTATCGAATGATGCTGCTCATACTTGGGTGCCACGCCTTTCAGTATCTCTATGGTCTGCTCCACCGTGGGTTCTTCCACGTTGACCGGCTGAAACCTGCGTTCCAGCGCCGCATCCCTGGAAAAATATTTTCTGTACTCCGCAAGGGTGGTGGCTCCTATAAGCCTTATCTGCCCCCTTGCAAGAGCCGGCTTTAAGATGTTTGAAGCATCGATGGAACCTTCGGCCCCGCCTGCCCCTATCATTGTATGTATCTCGTCCAGAAAGAGTATGACGTCCTCGCTCTCTATCACCTCGTTCATGAGCTTTTTCAGACGTTCCTCAAACTCACCTCTGTAACGGCTTCCCGCTACCAGGCCCGCAAGATCCAGAGTGATCAGCCTCTTGTCTTTAATGGTATCGGGCACTTCACCCGTCGCTATCCTCTGGGCTATCCCTTCAACTATGGCGGTCTTGCCGACTCCCGGCTCGCCTACCAGACAGGGATTGTTCTTGGTCCGCCTGCTCAGTATCTGCAGTACTCTCTGTATCTCATCCCGGCGTCCTATCACAGGATCCAGCTTGTCATCGGCGGCCATTTTGGTGAGGTCATTACCGAACTGCTCAAGCATCCCGGCTTCCTCATTGCCGGCACCCTGCTGTCTTGTCCTGACGGCTTTCTTGAAATATGCACCCGCATCTGCCCCGGCATACCTGATGATATCCTTGTACACCTTAGTCATGTCTATGCTGCAGGCATGCAAAAGCCTTAAGGCTATACAGTCGTGAACCGAGAACAGCCCGATAAGTAAGTGCTCTGTACCTGTCTGTGCCGCTCCGAGCCTGGCTGCGGCAGTTTCCGCATTCTTCATGAGTTCCCTGGACTTGGCGGAATACCCGCTGCGTTCCTTCAGCATCAGTCCGCCACCGGGAGAAATGGTCTCCTCCATCAGCTCAAGTATATGGGCCTCATAGATATTGCAGTTTTTCAGTATCTGGGCAGCCACACCGCTGCCTTCACGTAGCAGTCCCACAAGTATATGTTCGGTTCCGATATAACCTGCGTGCATCTCCCGTGAACATGCCGAAGCATGCTCCAGAGCCCTTTTCGCTTTTTCACTGTATTCCAAAGCCATTATCTGTCCTTTCGTACGGATAAGAGAATTTCCTGATAGGTAATAGCATCCCGTCCGGAGGAATTTCCTATAAAGGAACAAACCCCCCCTTCCCGTCCTGACAGGCGGGAAGAAGGGATCTCACATTACTCAGTAAGTTTTTTATCACTCGTCGTCTTCATCAACCACCGGACGGCTCTGTCTCATCTGTGATTGTCCGCCCTGCGTTGTGCGTCTGCCTGCCGGCTGTCCCTGCTGGCGTCTGGTGGGAGCGCCTGCTCCTGCCGGTCTGGTACCTGCGGGTCTGGGACCGCCCTGACCTCTTACGGGTGCACCGCTTCCTGCAGGTCTTGCACCTTCTCTTCTCTGGGGCGCAGGTCTTTCACCCGAAGGACGGGGACCACCCTGTACAGGTCTTCCCTGAGGACCCGGTCTGCCCTGCTGTGCAGTCCTTACGGGAGCTGCATTGCTTCTGACGGAAGCAGCCTTTCTGCTTCTGAAATCATCTTCATCATCATCGTCATCGTCGTCGTCATCATAATCTCTTGAACCGAAAGCCTTGAATGCAAGGAAAGCGGCTACACCGGCAAGTATTACTATAACAACTATGAGAACGATTATCAGTCCCTTGCCCGAGCCACCGGTGCTTGCGGTATCCGCAGGCTGCTCAAGCAGGAAATCAGCATATCTCACATACTTGCTCTCAACGGAATCGTAAAGATACCATCCCTCATTTCCGCTGGGAGATGTAGCATAGAAGATATAGAAAGTATCATTGGTCCATGAAGGTACTTCAAGCTCACCGCCGATGCTCACCGTTACTTCCCTGAATCCCTCGGGGATACGCTGGGGCTGTGCATCCGTCTGCATCGGAGTAAGGTTCATGGTAGCTGCCGTGGGTGCGGGAGAAGCTGCTGCAGTATCGCTTTCTCCGCTGTCTGCAGGCTCCGTGGTCTCCGTAGTATCGGTCTCTTCAGGCTCTGAAGGCTCTGAAGGCTCCTGAGGTTCGGGTGCCTTTACGCTGACAAGGTCGTTGCGTACATAGCCTGTGAAATTATCTCCCTTTATTTCATACCATACCTTACCGTCACTGTCTTTTGCTGAACCGATGATCTCGAAGGTATCGCCCTTTTTGATCTTTGCTACAGGATCGTCATCGGTCTTGCCGGCTTCCTTTCTGACATTGACCGAGTCACTGGTAACGGTTGCCGTACCGCCTGTCATATCGTCTTCCGAAGCATACGCCGTCAGGTTGAATATGAACATCACGGCAAAAGCTGCCAGGATAGCCAGCAGTATGTGTGTGTTAAAGCTTTTCTTTTTCATTTTTCCCTCCAAGTAGATCTCTTTGTTCAAATACCTATGATATTTTACAACTATTGTCTGACCTCGTCAATTGCTTTTCCTATGTCGGAACGCATGTATTTGTTTTCAAACTGTACCCATGCTGTTGCTTCATAGGCTTTTTTTCTTGCTTCCTTAAGGTCTGCGCCCTTGGCAGTCACACCCAGTACCCTGCCGCCGTTGGTAAGGACTTTGTCCCCTGAAAGCTTCGTCCCTGCATGGAAGCAGAAATACTCGTCACTTCCCTTAAACTTCTCCAGACCGCTAATCTCCTTGCCTTTCTCATATGAAAGCGGATATCCGTCACTGGCCAGTACCACGCATACGGCCGCATTATCCTCAAATTCCAGCTCGATCTTATCGAGGGTACCGTCAATGCAGGCTTCCATCACATCAAGTATGTCGTTCTTCATGCGGGGAAGTACCACCTGCGCCTCGGGATCACCGAAACGTGCGTTGTATTCCAATACCTTAGGCCCGTCTGTGGTGAGCATCAGTCCGAAAAAGATCACGCCCTTGAATTCCCTGCCTTCTGCCGCCATGGCATCCACAGTCGGCTGGAATATAGTCTTCATGCACTCATCCTGCAGCTGCTTTGTAAAGAAGGGGCTGGGAGAAAAGGTTCCCATACCGCCGGTATTCAGTCCCTGATCACCGTCCTTTGCCCTTTTATGATCCTGGGCGCTGCTCATGATCTTTATGGTCCTGCCGTCCGTATAGCTAAGAACCGATACCTCGCGGCCGGTCATAAACTCTTCGACTACCATACGGTTTCCCGCATTTCCGAACTTCTTGTCCTGCATGATCTCACGTACACCGGCCACTGCCTCATCATGATCCGCACAGATCAGCACTCCCTTTCCGAGCGCGAGTCCGTCGGCCTTCAGTACGATGGGATACTTTGCGCTCTTAAGATATTCCAGGGCCGCTTCCGCATTGTCAAAGTTTTCATAAGCTGCCGTAGGAATATTGTACTTTTTCATCAGATCCTTTGAAAAAGCTTTTGAGCCTTCAAGTATCGCCGCATTTTTCCTCGGACCGAATGCACGTATCCCGGCTTCCTCCAGCACATCCACCAGACCTGCTGCCAGCGGATCATCGGGAGCCACTATCACCAGATCGATCTTCTTTTCCAGCGCACAGTCCCTGATCTTTTCAAATTCCATCACACCGATGGGCAGACACTCGGCATATTCCGCTATGCCGGCATTACCCGGTGCCGCATAAAGCTTCGTGAGCTTTTTACTCTTACTGACGCTTAAGGCTATGGCATGTTCCCTGCCGCCGCCTCCGACTATCATTACGTTCATCGTTCATTCTCCTCTCTGAAGCGGTATCCTTCCGTTTGCGATCCCGTCGATCACCGCGGGAAGGATCTTCCATTCAGCCTGTTCCATTACTCTTTTCTGCAATACTTCCGGAGTATCGCTTTCCTCGACATAAACCGCCTTCTGCATGATGATGGGTCCCGTATCGGTCCCCTCATCCACAAAGTGTACCGTGGCTCCCGTCACCTTCACGCCTCGTGCGAGCGCAGCTTCATGTACCTTGAGTCCGTACATACCCGCGCCGCAGAAAGAAGGGATCAGTGACGGATGTATATTTATGATCCGTCCGCTGTACTTTCTGATCATTGCTTTGTCCAGTACCACAAGAAAGCCTGCGAGCACCACGAGATCAGCTTCTGCCAAATCAACTGCCTTAAGAAGCGCGGCATTGAAATCCGCCTTATCCGGATGATCGGCCCTGGTCACGGCTTCAGCCTCTATACCTGCCGCTTTTGCACGCTCGAGCGCATATGCGCCCGCCTTGTTAGATATGACCTTTACGATCTGAGCGTTACTGATGCTTCCCTCTGCTATAGCGTCGATTATCGCCTGCAGATTGGTACCGCCACCGGATACACATACCGCTATCCTCAGCATATGGTCACTTCCTTTTCCCCCGCTACAGCCTCACCTATCACGAAAGCCTTCTCGCCGGCTTTTTCAAGGGCCGCCACAGTCCTGTCCGCATCTGCGGGATCGACTGCCAGCACCATGCCCACACCCATGTTGTAGGTGTTGTACATCACATGTTCTTCAACCTCGCCGGTCTTCTGCAGCAGTTTGAATATCGCAGGTACTTCATAGCTGGCCTTCTCCACCTTTGCTCCGATCCCGTCGGGCAGCATTCTGGGAATGTTCTCGTAGAAACCGCCGCCGGTGATGTGGCTGCAGCCCTTCAGCTTTATGCCTGCTTCCCTTATTTCCCTGAGTGCTTTCACATAGATCCTGGTAGGTGTGAGCAGCTCATCTCCGAGCGATTTTCCGAGCTCGTTATTGTATCTTATCAGAGCGTCGGCAGTCATCGGAAATACCTTTCTCACAAGTGAGAAGCCGTTGGAATGCACGCCGCTTGAAGCGATACCCACGAGCGTATCTCCTGCCTTGATGCTGCTTCCGTCAACCAGCTCGTTCTTTTCGGCCACGCCTACGGCGAAGCCCGCAAGATCATATTCATCCTCGGGCATAAGTCCCGGATGCTCGGCCGTCTCGCCGCCGATCAGTGCGCAGCCCGCCTGCTCACAGCCTTCTGCCACACCCTTTACTATAGCAGCTATCTTTTCGGGATAGTTCTTTCCGCAGGCTATATAATCCAGAAAAAACAGCGGTTCTGCGCCGGCGCATGCTATATCGTTCACGCACATTGCCACGCAGTCGATACCAACGGTATCATGTCTGTCAAGAAGGAATGCCAGCTTGATCTTGGTTCCCACTCCGTCGGTACCGGAAACAAGGACCGGATCTTTCATGTCCTTGATCTTTCCGAGACTGAAAGCTCCCGAAAAACCGCCTATGCCGCCCAGTACTTCGGGGCGCATGGTCCTGGCCACGTACTGCTTCATCAGCTCTACCGATTTGTAGCCTGCCTCAATGTCTACTCCGGAATTCTTATAATCCATATCATTCTCCTTTTAGTACTCTTTATATCCCACACTGCCGAGTCTTTCATCTTTTTCGACTACGGCAGCTTTAAGTTCCTCTTTGTAGTCCTTAAGTTTCGCAAGCAGTTCTTCATCCGATACTGCCAGTATCCTGGCAGCCAGCAGTCCCGCATTGGCGCCTCCGTTTATCGCAACGGTCGCAACAGGTATGCCGGAGGGCATCTGTACTATCGAATAAAGCGAATCCCTGCCGCCCAGCGAAGTGGTGTGCATGGGTATGCCTATCACGGGCATGGGGAAGATGGCCGCGCACATTCCGGGCAGATGTGCTGCCATTCCCGCTCCTGCTATGATCACCTTTATGCCTTTATCCTCTGCCTCCCTTGCATAATCAAAGAAGATGTCCGGCTCACGGTGTGCGCTTATTATCCTCATCTCGAAATCTATGCCGAATCTCTCAAGTATCTCGGCCGCTTTTTTCATAACGGGCATATCGGAATCACTGCCCATCACTATACCAACCTTTGGCATCTCAAACCTCCTCAAATGCTTTATTTAATTCTTCGGTCCCTTCGAGTACGAAGCGTCCGTTTTCTATTATCTTTATACTGCTGCCGTCGACCCTGATCCCTTCCAGAAGCTCCAGCTCGTCATAGGGTATGGTCACATCGGTATGGCAGCCGAAATATGCCGACTTCGGATCGGTCTTTCTTTTTACAGACACCGAATTGTCCCTGGCCACTATCTCCCTTCCGTCGGGATTATATACCTTTATGTCCTCCTGATGCGAATAACAGGTATCACCTACCGCAAAGTGCGGTCCTGTCTTTTCCGCGATCAGTATGGGCAGCCTGCTCTCTATGTCGTATCTGCGTGCGAGCACGTAAGCCGTGGTGTTGGTGCCTATCGCAGCCTCGCCCATCGGCAGGCTCTTATGATGGAAGAGCACGTTGTCTTCAATATATCTGCGGCCCTCAGCAGGGTCATCAAAATTGTCACAGCCGTAATCGCTGACCATTCCGTCCTTAAACTGCAGAAACAGATTTTTGTATTCCAGGCCGTTTAAATAAACCTTGCTCACATTCAGACAGCCGTTTGTCCCCTCAAGTACGGGAGTGGTAAATACCTCTCCGACGGGTATGTTCACATCGGCCACACAGTTTTCATATATGGCCTGCTGCGCGGGATCCGTCAGCTCATACAGTGCCACCTTAAGCTCTGTCCTGTTTTCCCCGCCGCCCTTTACATGGACGAAGCGTGCCTCGTTCAGGGCCTCGATGATCCTTCCCTGTATAGTCTGGTATTTTTCATAATCGAGAGTATTTATCCTTATCACGGCATCAAATATCTCTTCGAACTTCTCACCTATCTCCGGCACCGGGAAGGAAATGATCGTAAAGCTGCGCTCGTCACCCGGGATGTAGCTGTTGTTTATCCTTGCATTCTCGGATACATACCTTGCCATCAGCTCTCTCTGTGCGGCATCGTAGGTTATGGCCTCCTTTTTGTTTACCGGCTTGAACGGCTCCTCGCCGAATACCTCTATCACTGCGGGACCCGCATGCACCAGTGCCTTTTCCCTGTATGCCTTGAAGGCCTCTTCCCTGCACTCCAGCCTCCTTGTCAGCAGCTGGCTGTCAAGTATGATCCCCAGATCTTCCCTGTGATCATAATCATACTGCCTGTTCGGATTGGCTCCGAAGTAACCGCTCTTCTCCACGCTCCTGGTGGTGAATATCGACTGTTCCGCCCTGTAGATCACGGGCTTAAGTCCCATTTTTTCAAAATTGTCCACAGCCCTGGCTACCACTCTTTCCAGACCTATGGGATAGCGGATATCTACCGTCTTTTTCTTTGACAGGTCCTTGCCCGTGCTGATAAAACCTTTTCTGTAGCCTTCGGTATAGGTGTCAGCCATAAGAGCTATCTTTTCATCCGAAAGCCCCGAGATATATTTATACAGTACAAGCTCGTTGTCGGTGATGTATTCGCCGTACATATACAGTATATCGGGATCAAAAGGCTTTGCGGCCTTTATTATCTTAAGGGCAAAATTATCTTCGGGATCGGTAAGGCCCCGGACCTTCTTAAGGCTTTCCGTTTCATAATAATCACTGACGAAATAATAAAAACTTTCTTTTAGATTTTCATATGCGGGAAGCTCGCCCTCATCTTCGAGGGAGTTCTTTACTTCTCCGTACAGCTGCAGCAGATACTCCGCCCTGATGAGAAAAGGCTGCCTGTCATGCTCCGCCGCAGCGGGTATGGCACTCCGCATCTCTGCCGCCACTACCGAAAGGAGCCTTCCCCGCTCTTCGCCGAAAAGCCTGACCGCATATGCGGGATCACAGTAACTCTTCCCGTAAGCGTCACCGCAGATATCCGCATAGAGCCGGGCATTCAGTGCCTTCATCTCTTTTGCGCTTATGTTTTCATTAACAAGTATATCCGAAAGCATCAGAAGAAGATCCGCATTGGCACGGAAATACTGTGTATATGCGCTGTCCGAAAGCTCTTCTTTTTTGATCTCTCCAAGTCTGCCGAGCGCCAGTTCAAGCCGCTCGTCAAGTTCTTCGTTATATCCTTCCATGATCAAATACTCATCCCCCGTACCATGAAAAATACTATCGTCGCAAGCAGAACAAAATTCAGCACTATGCCGAGTATCGGGAAAAAGTAATATCTGTCCTTTTCTACCCTGCTCATTATGCCGAGCACCAGTCCCGTAACAGCCATGAGCACCGCAAGGGCGACTGCCACGACATGTCCCCAGGCCACCTCACCGCCGGCCCTGTAGCCGCTGTAAACGGTCATCAGCACCGCAGCCGAACCTATCAGAGCCAGCCCTACGGACATAACAGCCTTCAGCGGATGTTTTTTATTGGTAAATTTATACTTTGAAAGTACGCCCATTATTCTTTGGCGCCATACTGTCTGAAGTACTCCTCTATGGCGGTTTTTCTCTCATCATTGATGAGCACGCCCTTTGAAGTCTCCCTGCCGTACAGGTATTCCTTAACATCGGCCATGGTCACTATAGCCGAGGTCTTTATCCCGTAGGTCTCCTCTATCTCGGAAAGCGCGCTCTTCTCGCCCTTGCCCTTTTCCATGCGGTTTAAGGAAACAATGAGTCCGCACACCTTCACGTCGGCCTGGGCCTTTACTATCGGGAAAGTCTCTTCTATGGACTTGCCTGAGGTAGTAACATCCTCTATCATCACTACCCTGTCGCCGTCTTTTAAGCTGCTGCCGAGAAGTATGCCCACATCACCGTGGTCCTTTATTTCCTTGCGGTTCGAACAGTATCTTACGTCCTTACCGTAGAGTTCGCTGATCGCCATGGCAGTAGCCACGCTTAAGGGTATGCCCTTGTAGGCCGGCCCGAAGAGCACGTCAAAATCCAGGCCGAAACTGTCGTTTATGGCTCTTGCATAATACTCGCCGAGCTTTCTTAACTGTGTGCCCGTTACATAAGCCCCCGCATTCATAAAGAAGGGAGACTTCCTGCCGCTCTTTAAGGTAAACTCTCCGAACTTAAGGACTTCGGACTCCACCATAAAATCTATGAATTCCTCTTTATATCTTTCCATAGCTTCTCCATAAAAACTGATAAAGTTCCCCGTACCGCGCAGGTCCGTACCACATCAGCACACATAGCCCGGCACGAAGACTCTATATTCTACCATATACTCCGCATCCTGTCCAATCCGCTTACTTTGTACCGAATATCCTGTCTCCCGCATCGCCGAGACCGGGGCAGATATAAGCGTGTTCGTTGAGCTGTCTGTCGAGGCAGCCCACATAGATCTGTACATCGGGATGCACTTCGTGAAGATGTGCGAGTCCCTCGGGTGCAGCGATGATACACATGAACTTGATCCTCCTGCCGCCTTTTTCCTTTATGAAGTTAATGGCATCGACAGCCGAACCGCCTGTCGCCAGCATGGGATCCGTAACTATTATGATCCTCTCATTGATGGGATCGGGAAGCTTGCAGTAATATGAATGCGGCTTGTGTGTATCCGGATCCCTGTAAAGTCCTATATGACCTACTTTTGCGGTAGGCAGAAGGCTTAAGATACCCTCGGTCATGCCCAGGCCTGCGCGCAGGATAGGTACCACCGCCTGCTTTCTGCCGGCTATCACGGGCGCCATCGTTTTCTCTATGGGCGTCTTTACCTCCACAAGCTCCGTCTCCAGATCCCTCAGTGCCTCATATCCCATGAGCATTGCTATCTCACCGGCCACTTTTCGAAACTCGGCAGTACCGGTGTTCTCATCCCTCAGTCTCGTGATCTTGTGCTGGATCAGCGGATGTTCAAGTATATAAATGTTTTCTTCGTTCTTAAAATCCATTTCATTCCTCCCCGTTATTGTTGAAGCTTACACCCCTGTTGATATCTCCCTTGTGATTTTCACCGAACTGGTAATCATTGCCCGGAAGTATGATGTTTAAGATCACACCTGCCAGTGCAGCTATCGCCAGTGAAGTAAGTGTGATCTGTGTTCCTCCTACGGTAAAGCTTAAACCGCCTGAGAAGCCCAGACCGCAGACCAGGATCACTGCTGCGATCACAAGATTCCTTGACTTGGTAAAGTCCACTTTGTTCTCAACCACGTTCCTGACACCGATGGCGGAGATCATTCCGTAAAGGATGAAGCTTATGCCGCCGATGATGGCTGTGGGCATGGTCCCGAACACCTGTGAAAGCTTCGGTATGAAGCCCAGAACTATCGCATATACCGCTGCAAGTCTTATCACCGAAGGATCATAAACCTTTGAAAGCTCGAGCACGCCGGTATTCTCACCGTAGGTCGTATTAGCCGGTCCGCCGAAAAGAGCTGCGATCGAGGTAGCCAGACCGTCGCCCAGAAGAGTCCTGTGCAGTCCCGGATCACCGATGAAATTCTCGCCTGTGGTTGCCGAAATGGCTGATATATCACCGACATGTTCCATCATGGTAGCCAGTGCTATGGGAGCCATAACGAGTATGGCACTGATATCGAATTTAGCTATGAGGAAGCCGGGAAGACCTACCCAGCCTGCTTCTGCGATCGGTGTGAAATCAAGTATCGCGCTGCCGTCGGCATTTAAGATGCCTGCCGCCTTAAAGATGAGCGCAAATACATAGGAGATCGCAACGCCCATGAGTATGGGTATGATGCGGAGCATCCCTTTGCCCCATATATTGAAGATCACCACCGTGATCAGCGCGATCAGCGCCAGCGGCCAGCATTTGGATGCATTGTTCACTGCAGAAGGAGCAAGGCTTAAGCCTATGCAGATAATGATCGGTCCCGTGACAACGGGAGGCAGGAATCTCATGACCCTCTTTACACCTGCCAGCTTTATGATAAGTGCCAGGATCAGATACATCAGACCTGCTATCACTATGCCGCCGCAGGCATAGGGCAGCTTTTCGCCGTAACTCATGCCGGCGAACCTGCCGCTGTCAAGCTCGGCCACGGTAGCGAAGCCTCCGAGAAAAGCAAAGGAAGAGCCCAGAAATGCAGGCACCTTGAACTTTGAGCACAGGTGGAATATCAGAGTACCCACACCCGCAAAAAAGAGGGTTACCTGTACAGACAGACCCTCTCCGTGAAAATATCCGTTTACAAGTATGGGAACAAGTATCGTAGCACCGAACATCGCAAACATATGCTGCAAGCCCAGCACCGCCATCTTACCCGTTCCGAGTTTTTTGGCGTCCCTTATTGCGCCCTGTCTTTCTTCAGCCATTACCTGCATTTCCTCCTTTCGATTTTTACCACACAACAGTATATATTATCGGGAGGAAAACTTCAAGCTCATGAGCAGAGCTTTACGGATTCATTCAAATTCTATCTTTGCATCTGAAAGCGCGGCGCACATACGCTTCAGGCCGCGCATGAAGCGTGGCATTATGACCGCGGCGTCATCACAGCCGGTAAAACGTATCTCAAGTGCATTCTTTTCGTCCAGCACATCATGAAGTGCATCCAGATTATATCCGAAATAATCGGGAAGCTCAATCTGCTCCCCCAGTCTTTTATAGAATTCATCTGCCGAATCCAGATTCTTAAGATCGATCGTTATCATATTATCCTCCACGTTTTTGCAGATCCTTCGCTTCTTATCTTCCCCTCCGTCAGTACAACTGCTCGAAATGTTCGTAATGATCTCCCGTGTAATATATGTCCCCGTCAGAGTCATACACTATGCGTTTTGCTCCTCTTTTGCTCCTGCCGAGCGTATCGATATCGCATTCATGATAATCTCCCTCCGGCAGCACTCCCTCATAATTACCGTAATAGTCACCGCCTATGCATTTGCCCGGAGCATATGCTTCCAGTCCGCCGCCTTCCCAGCCAAGCGCCTTGGCCTGTTTCTTTGTGATGTAATTCGAAGGCAGATGGCCGAAAGTGTGAATGTAGAGTGCCACTTCGTTCTTGCTGTCGTAGATCCCGTTCTCGTCGATCGCGGGAGCCGGAGCCTGAGTCGGTGCCGGTATATCCGTAGGAGTCGCTTCGATCGCAGCTGTCGCATCCTCTGTCGGCGTCGGTGCTTCCGTAGGCGTCGGCGCTTCTGTCGGTTCCGGATCAGCCTGCTCTGCCTCTGCCGTCACGTCTTCTGCGGCTGCGTTTTCTGCATTGCCTTCAGCTTCCGATTCTTCAGCCGGCGGTGTTTCGGTCGGTGTCGCTTTCTCCGTTGGAGTGATCGCTGCCGTCTCTTCTCCCGCCTCCGCCTCCTGGTAAGAACTGTCGGTAAACATCCCGGCCACGTCTTTGCCCAGCTGGAACAGCAGGTAGATCCCCACTGCCGCAAACAGTACTATTGTCAGTATCTTCTTTATATTTTTCATTCCTTCCTCCTGAAAGATCCTTTGTCGCTTTGGATGATACGGGCATCGGCCTTTGCATCATTCCGGGAGCGCTCTCTTTCGTATCATCCTGGCGTCGTCCTTCGTGTCATTCCGGGGCCCGAAGGATCTTTTTACCGTAAATTCATCGCAGACTCAACACTCATATACCCCGGTCCGAACATGTATATCAGCATATCCGGCGCAGCCTCCCTTATCCACTCTTTAGCAGAATCTTCTTCCTTCAGATATCGCAGGTCAATAAGATCCAGGCTCGAACACTGTGAGGCCAGGAAGACCGATACCGGCACCGCCACGGAATCCCTGACGATCACCAGCTTCGGCCCCTCCGGATTTTTGCGGTTCACAATATGTATACGGTCATAATCCCTGTCCAGATAGGTATAGTAAGCATAATAATCAAAGCTGTAATGCGCCACATTTCCGTAATTTACAAAGCAGTCCTCAAAACTGCCCTCCTTATGTATGCTCTCTGACGGCACATCCAGCACATAGTCCGTATCATACTTCGGCAGCCACAGTTCATAATCGTCAAGTCCCGTATAATACCTGCCGGCCATACGGCCGTGTGTACCGAGGAAGACCTGCTCATACAGCTGCTTATCGTAGTTTTCCTCCGACAGTGCTTCTTCGTTCCGTCCTTCGTCAAGTCCGGCCGCGGCCATATACTCCGCCACGTTCTTAAAGCCGAGAAAAGCAGCATCCGTTTTCCAGTGATGATCGCTTCTAAAATAATATGAATACCACTCAGCTCCGTCCGCTTCCAGCACGTTCCTCATCGCTATATGCGGTATGCCTTCCGCCTCGGTCATTGCCACCATCTCCTCGTATTTGGGGATCGCATAGCTCTTCACACCCTTCGGCAGATCCTCTTCGCTCCTTTCCTTGGATGGTACTATCATAAAGAGGAACTCCGCCCCCAGCTCCTTCGAGAAGACATATGCATCCTCCACACCCTTTATGCCGCAGCCTATATCACCATACTGATCTGCCATGGTCGCCACTCCGTTATCGAGCAGTGTCACATCCTCATAAACCGTGCTGCCGTAGGCCACGCGCTTCCCCATGGCTTTCTGCAGTGCTCCCCAGGCATTTATGGAGCCATCCTGTACCAGCTCCAGTTTCTCAAGCCCCTTCCTTCGTCCGTCCGGCTCCAGCGCCAGCAGCAGCTCCGCAAGGTTCACTGCCGTAAAGACAAGCAGTACCGCCAGGAAGAAGGCCGCTATGAAATTTCTGCTTTCCGTTTTTGTTTTCATATTTAAGCTATACCGCCTTATAAGCTCCTTCGCACTTATCCTGCCGCTCTCATCGTCACATCCGGGAGCGGATCCCGTCAGACCTTCTTAAAAGTTAAAGTATATGAACGGACTGTAATTTCCCTTGATGATATATATCAGGCATATCACAAACATGGCCCCGAGCAGTATGTCATACAGCATCTGCTTCTTTTCGAGACTCTTTGCGAGCGGTGCCGAAAAGGCTATTCCCGCCGCAAAGAACAACCAGTTGTCCCTTAAGATGAACAGTGTGGCATCATCGAGTACGCCTGCAGCTCCCACGCCAAACATCATCCCTATATAAGCTCCCATCAGCTTAAGAGAGGGAGATGCAAATATCGTCATGCCTATCAGAGTCAGGAAGACCGTCAGTACATGGGCCGGTATCTTCGGAAGCTGATATTTTTTTCCATAACCCGTAAGTCTCTCGAACATGAGCAGCAGCGCATAGTAAAGTCCCCACATCACATAATTCCATGCGGCACCGTGCCAGAGTCCCGTGAGCATCCACACGATGGCGATGTTGCGGCATTGCTTTATGAGACTCACCCTGCCGCCGCCTAAGGGTATATACACATAATCCCGAAACCAGCTCGACAGCGAGATATGCCATCTGCGCCAGAAATCACCGATACTTGTTGCCGTATAAGGATAGTTAAAGTTTTCCTCGAACTTAAAGCCGAACATACGCCCGAGTCCTATCGCCATATCTGAGTAACCCGCAAAATCATAATAGATGCGCAGGGTGTAACACAATGCTCCCAGCCAGGCAAAGCCCGCGGATATGCTCTCCCCTCCTGCCACCCTGTTCATTATGCGGTCTGCGAACAGGCTCATGGTATCAGCCAGAAGTATCTTCTTCCCCATACCGCAGATAAAGCGCCGCACGCCACAGCCAAAGTCCGCAAACGTTTCCTTACGCTCCCTTATCTCCTGCATTATGGTCTCGTAACGTACTATGGGGCCTGCCACCAGCTGCGGAAAAAGCGAGATATACAGTCCCACATACAGAGGATTCTTCTGGGGCGGTACCTTCCCGCGGTATACATCGGCTACATATGATATCGCCTGGAAAGTGAAAAAAGATATGCCGATAGGCAGCGCTATGTGCTGCAGCGCCATATCAGTCTTAAACAATCCGTTGATATTGCTTATGGTAAAATCCAGATACTTGTATACGAACAGCAATCCAAGATCCGCGCCCACGCCCAGCGCCAGCAGGAGCTTGCGCCGCTTATGCTTTCCCGGTTCCAGGAGCAGTCCGAAAACGTAATTTACGACTATCGAACACAGCAGCAGTACTATGTTCTTCCCTTCACCGAAAGCATAGAACACAAGGCTTGCCACAAGCAGACAGACATTTTTTGCAAGGATGTTTTTTCTGCACAGGACAAAATAGAAAAAGAGTACCGCCGGAAAAAAACAGAAAAGGAAGATGATACTGGAAAAAACCATGTCAGCCTTCCTTTCCGTAATTAACTTGTACCGAATACTTCCTCATATCACGGATTTTAGCATCACGTATATTTTATGTCAACTTTATCATGCTCTGTTCGAAAGGATATCCTTTTTATCTGCGGCAGCACCGCGACCCTGCTTTTCTGCCTGCCCGCTTTGTCCCCTTGTTTTTTTCACATCCTTCTGTATAATGTTTACAGTCATTACAGTGATCATCCGTCCGCCCAGACGGAACTACAAAAAAAGGAGAGCAGATATGATTAACAGACTGATCGAAGGAATAAAGAAGACGGAAGCTCCGATAGTGGTAGGGCTCGATCCGACCATGAAGCTGCTGCCGCCCTCGCTGTATGCGGAAACTGTGAGGGATTTCGGAGAGACTCCGGATGCGGTGGCGGACGCTTTCTATAAGTATAATAAAGGTATCGTGGATGCGGTTGCCGATCTGGTGCCGGCTGTAAAGCCCCAGATAGCCATGTATGAAAGCTATGGGATCCCCGGTCTTATTGCTTTTAAGAAGACGGTGGATTACTGTCATAAAAAAGGACTGGTGGTAATAGGTGATATCAAGCGCGGCGACATAGGCTCTACTTCGGAAGCTTATGCACTCGGTCATATAGGTTCTTCAGTGATCGGCGGTACGGAATACCGCGGATTTGATGAGGATTTCGTTACGGTCAATCCGTATCTCGGAAGCGACGGAGTAATGCCCTTCATCAAAGTATGCGAAAAGGAAAAGCGTGGCATCTTCGTACTGGTCAAGACTTCCAATCCTTCAAGCGGCGAATTTCAGGACCGCATCTGTGACGGACGTCCGCTCTACGAACTGGTCGGCGAGAAAGTAGCCGAATGGGGCGATGCCCTGATGGGTGAAAGCTACAGCTATGTAGGTGCGGTTGTCGGTGCGACCTATCCCGAAATGGGAAAAGCCTTAAGAAAGATAATGCCCAAAACACTCATCCTGGTTCCGGGCTACGGAGCACAGGGTGGCAGGGGAAAAGACCTGGTACACTTCTTTAATGATGACGGTCTCGGTGCCATCATCAATTCTTCGCGCGGCATCATAGCTGCTTATCAGCAGGAAAAATATTCATCCTACGGTGAAGCCGGCTATGCCGATGCTGCAAGAGCTGCCGTACTTGATATGAAAGCTGATATTGCCGAAGCACTCGGATAGACCGCTGCTTTAATATGCATGATAAAGGGGGACGCCTTATGCGCCCCCTCCTTTTTTGACCGCAGTATCCTTTGTCCTGCCTGTCGTGATCTCTCCGCTGTCCTTTTTCCTGCTGTGCCCTTTCTTTTCCTTCTTTTCGCTGTTCAGGAAATCCTTCACCTCAGCCTTATCCATTTTCTTGCGTTTATCTTCCTTTGAGCCCTTCGGTTCGCTGACCGGTTCGGCCTTTGCCGCACTGTCCACATTCTTTTCTATGGCCTTCATTTCTTCAAGCTCCTGCTGATACTCCTTGCGAAGCTTCACTCCGTCCACCAGCTCAAAATCCCTTTTCTTAAGATCCGAGATGATGCCCGCTTCCGCCTGCGCAAGCAGTTTTACCGTAGGCAGCACACCGCCCGGCATGATTTTAACATCACCCAGCCCGCTGTCTCTGACATTCATCTGTGCAGCCAGTGCGATATCAAAACGTCTTGACCCGGGATAGAGCCTTCCTCCTCCAAACTGCTCCAGCTTGTCCGTATACGCTTTGGCATATATTCCCAGGTCTGACATTGCTTCCGCCACTTCCAGCGGTGTATTATCGCGCCCCAGCTCAGAGACAGCCTTCAGGGCTTTCTTCATGTTTATATACTGTACCGAATCCTTGCTGAAGATCTTTCCCAGCCCGTCCATGATCTTCAGCTGTTCCCGGGCTGCAGCTGCCTGTTTTTCAACCTCCTGGGCGTAAGCCTCCGCCTTGGCGCCGATTGCCTCCTCTTCTTTCTTCGTCCGCAATACACCCAGTTTTGCGGCAGGCACACGCAGCATTTCTTCGATACTGATGTTTGCTTCATCGGCGCCGCTTTCTCCCAGTATCAGAAGCTCTGATCTTTCCTGTTCAACGCTTTTCTCCAGCCATTTGTTTCCCTTTTCCGCAAGCCTCCTGCGCTCATCCTTCTTTTCATCGGGCCTTGATGCATTACCGCCCTCATCCTTAAACGCATCAGCGCATTCCTTTGAAGATGCGGTCAGCCTGCGCATCGTGCCGGCGATCTCGGCTGCTGTATTCTTTACCGACAGGGCACAGACCTCCTCAAGCTCACCTACGAGTTTTGTATATTCCGCCGGATCCGCCTGAGCGTCTATACCCGTCCTTCTCAGTTCCTCCAGCAGCTCTCTCGCATTCTTCCTGTATTCCTCAAGTGCTCCTATATATCCCAGGCCTTTATCGTATATCTCCTGCTGAGACTCCTTATCCCTGTTCTGTTCGGGATTCAGGCTCTCCGGCAGATTTTTCCTCTGCTCCTTGCGTTCATATTCCTCGGTCACTTCCTGCCTTACTGCCTCAAAGCCTTTGTTCTGCACATCCGTCACCGATCTGCCCTTCAGATCCGCTGCATCCCGGAAGTAGAGCGTTGCCTCTTCCTTAAGCTTCTGCTCTTCCCCGGGACTGCGCTGCGCCGCCTCCCTCTTAAGGCCTTCAAGGTTCAGCTTTCTCGGAAGGTATACCCGGTCGCTGCGGATCAGGCCGTCCTTAGATAACAGCTGCTCATCCCGCCTGGGAACTCCGTCCTGATTGCCGTATCTGTTTATCCATAAGCCGTTCTTCTGGGTTTCCAGCAGGAAGCCGTTCTCATCGCGCTGCTGTGCATTAAGTGCGATCTCTCCGTTATCAGCCACGCCTACGCCTTCGTCCGGGAGTCCCAGTATCTTTCCCTCATTGTCAAGCTTTATATCCGAGCCCCACAAAAGCTGGATGTTACGGGTCACATCCCCGGCCTTTCCTTTGGTGAAGAGCATAGCCTCCACGAAACTGTCTATGGACACTTTGCGCATACGCTCCGGCGGATTGACCGAACTTAAGGGATCCTGGATCAGCAGTATGTCATCTTTTATTCCCACGATATTTACAAAATGTCCGGGCTGTCGTATTGCCAGCGGAGAGCGGTCTATCATCAGAGCCTTTTCAACTGTCTGCCTTATCAGCTCTTTTGCATTCTGTCTGTACTGTGCGGGTCCTATACCCTGTGCATTGAGAGCACTGTTGGACGCCGGGTCATACGCAGCTATCTCCATGACACGCACCATGGTATTGGGAGCAAAGGCCAGCACGGGATCCAGCATGTCCTTTATCGACAGTGCCGCATCCTTATTGTACAGGGTATCCGCTTCTTTTAGGCCCGGATCATTGGCATAGTGGGCGTTTATCTCATCGATACCTCTCTCTGCCGGACGATAGGAGCGTATATCCTCCTGAGTGATATCCTCCGTTCCGCGTCCCTGTACTATCTGCTGCAGCGCCACCGACCAGCATCCGTTGGCTGAACTCTGGGCTTTGGGCTGACGGATGTTAAGCTGTACAAAACCATCGCTGTCCATGAAAAGCTCCGGCTTGGCAGGGCGCATCTCCCCGCCTTCAAGCGCCTGCTCTCCCTCCTGCTGCCTCTGTGCCACTTTTTCCGCCATTTCTATATGCTTCAGTATATACAGCTTATCCGCAGCGTTCAGCTTTTCTTCATTGTCGTTCAGATACCTGCGCAGTCCTTCCGCATCTCCCGACATCCTTGCCCCCGGCGACAGTCTTGACAGATTATCATCCCTGCGGTTATACGGTCTGTCCCAGTTGTGGAATATATTGTCAAACTCATCGTGCGAATTCCTGTAATCAAGCAGTCTCCTCATTTCATCCCTGCTTAAGTGGTCATAGAGATAGCGGGCATTTTCTTCACTAAGGCCCAGCTCAGGAAAGCTTTCCTCAAACTGTTCAAAGGACAGGCGGTCTTTCATTTCCTGCAGCTTTGTCTCTTCCTTCTGTTCATTCCTGTAACGTTTAGCCGCATCTATTAACAGCTTTTTATATCCCGAATCTATTTTCTTCATCGCAAGCCTGGTGTCTTCCGGTGCATCTTCGGAAAGCCTGTTACTGAGTCCGGTCATCGCCTGCTGCATCCGGATATACTCTTCTTTCTGCGCATCCTCCGGATGTGCTGCCAGCACTCTCAGATAAAGCTGCTGCGTAGCCCTCAGCACATCATCCGTGCTGACGTTTGTCTGCACGTCTTCCATCGCTGCCATCTTGTTGTATATGCGGCCCGCACGCTCCATTATCCCCGTGTAATCCACGGGAGTCTTCTTCATATACCTTTCCGCGTTGAAAGGATCTTTTATCACCCTTCCGTACATGTCGGTATCCGGTACTCCATGCATGAGTTCTGAAGGCTTTCTCTCGGCATCGCCGACCAGCATCAGGTTCTGAAGGGTCTGCAGTCTGGCCCCGTATTCCTCAGCTGACAGCTGACCCGTTCCACGAAGAAAATATCCGAATTTGGCCTGCTCGGTGTTTTTCAGGAAATCTCCGAATTCGTGCATGGTGATATCACAGAAAAGCTCGTTCCTCTCTGCAAGGCCAGGATCGCCTTCCAGCAGGGCGGGCAGCTTCAGCGGTCTCATCAGAGCCTGTTCCGCCACGGTATATTCATAATCATTGTCTGCCTTAAGGAACTTGCCCGAAGCAGTCATAAGCTCCAGGATCTCCTCGAGGCTGCCTGCCTCCTCCGCTCTCTTTTTAAAGCTTAGCGGCTCCAGTCTGCCAACCATATTGTCGACAGTTGCCTTTGTCGGAGTCTTCAGGTATTCCTCTAGATCCACACCGTTTAATTTCCAGTTTTCATAAGCGAGAAATACGCCGTTGATCTGTGCCATGGTATGGCAGTCCCCGGTGAACTCATGAGGAAAATCATTATGACGCCAGCTGTCCATATTTCCGGGAAAGATATTTGGATCCTGATTAAAGTATTTTTTTGCTATATCAAACAGTTCCCGCATATCCGCGGCAGTCTTTTCATGTTCCTTCTTTGCCGTTATTATCTTATCCGGCGAAGGCGGGATCTCATTTATGGCAGCGATCAGCTCGTTCTGTTTCGCAACAAGCTTGTTCAGGCCGTATATCTTGGTTCCCTGTTCCATCACGTTATAGACTTTTCCGTTTGGAGCCGCGAAGGAATCATTGTAGTCGTAATCTTCAAGCTTCATTTCCTCCATCTTCTTAAGCATAAGCCTCAGACCTTCCCTTGTCCTGTCGCTTATGGTCACGCCCTCATCCAGCACGGTCTGCAGTTCTTTTTCACGCCCCTTCATCAGATGCTTTGTGCCCGTTGCCTCCGGATTGGAAACAAAAAGATCGTGGTAGCGCCCGCCTTCATAGACAGGTTTTACGACCGACATGGCATGTTTCTCCCTGCGTACCAGGACCCTGCTCACATCTTTGTCCAAATGGCCGAGTTCATTGCTCACGGAATCTTTTGTCCTTGTTATATGCTGCGCCGTATATTCCAGTGCTTCTTCATACTCGCGCTGCTTCCGGGGATCTTCTTCCAGTTCCTTTGGCATATTGTTCTTAAGATTATCGCAGCGCTGTCTGTACGGATATTCCACAGGGTCCCGGAAATCATCTTCAAGAGTGTCCTTATAAGAGTCCAGCTGTGCGGTCAGTTTCCCCAGTTCCTCCGGCCCCATCTCTTCTTCGAGGGCATCCAGGAAAAGCCCGCTGTCGACCCCGCCGTGCAGTTCTTCAAAAGACGAGAGAAGGTTTTTGGCAATGATCGAATCGAGGTCCGCCTGAGGGATCACTCCCTGTCTGATCAGTTTATCCACAACAGCGCTTGTTCTTTCACCGAAAAGCGACAGGCTAAGCCTTTCTATGAAAGGCAGACTATCTATGACATCAGGCTTATTTGTCCTCAGATATTCTCTTATCTGATAGATCACTCCCGTATCTCTCCTGGACTCTTCCAGCAGTTCCCGGTATCTGTCCTCTCCGGCTGCTTTGGCAAAGGCCTTTATCACCTTATCCGCCGGGATCGGGGCTTCGCGCAGATCGTTCCGGAAATGGATCAGCATATTCGGCTCACGGCGATCACGTCTCTGAAATTCTATATACTTATCACCTTCGGTGGCGGGATCCGGCTCGACCCGCTTTTTTTTCTCCTCATCTATCTCCTTGTATTTAAGGTATCTTTCAGCTAATTCCCCCATATCCTTACCTCCGAAAATTAATTTTCCTTTACTATAATACAACAGGCGTAGCAAAAGTGTAACTGCCTGAGGAAAAAATTAAATCCGGCGCATGAGACTCATGCGCCGAATCACCCCCTCATCAGCCTTACTGAATACAGGCTGTTTGTATTTATACACTTACGGAATTGTATTCATCCGCAAATTTCTTGATATTGGAGGCATTGCTTATCCTCTTTGCGTTGCCTTTGTCCACGATCACCAGTGTCGGCGCCTGACGCACATTGTACTTGTATGCCAGTTCGGGGCTTTCCTCCGCATCGATGGGAATGTAGTCTATTCCCTTTAAGTATTCCTTAACAAGCTTGCAGTTCGGGCACTTCTTCGTAGTGAAGAGATAGATGATGCTCTCGGGCTCCGAAAAGCTCACGGTGGAGTTTCCTTCAAAATCGTTGCCCATGGTCACTACAGCGGAGATGGGACGCTTTAAGCAGGAATTCGCTATGTCATATTCTACACGGTTTGCGTATTCCTGGAGCTTGCCGTCATTCCAGTTCTGCACGGGTCTGTAATAACCTGTGATCCTTGAATATACCTCTGTGGTCTTGCCGCAATGAGGACAGCTCTTTACTTCACCTGCAAGATAGCCGTGTTCGCGGCAGATCGAATAAGTAGGTGAAAGTGTGTAATAAGGCAGCTTGTAGTTTTCAGCTATGGTACGGACAAGCTTTGCTGCTGCTTTCCAGTCGGGCAGCTTCTCACCCAGGAAGCCGTGGAATACGGTACCTGAAGTGTAGAGTGTCTGCAGCTCATCCTGGATATCAAGGGCATCAAAGATATCCGCCGTGTAATCAACGGGCAGGTGTGAGGAGTTGGTATAGTAAGGTGTATCACCCTCGTGTCCCGCTGTTTTGATGCCGGGCCATTTAGCCCTGTCATGCTTAGCCAGTCTGTAGGAAGTAGACTCGGCGGGAGTAGCTTCCAGGTTGTACAGATCCCCGTACTGTTCCTGATAGTCGGAAAGTCTGTCTCTCATGTGATTCAGCACTTCCTTGGTAAACTCCTGCGTACGTCTGTCGGTCATGTCGGCTCTCAGCCAGTTTGCATTGAGTCCTACTTCGTTCATACCTACCAGTCCTATGGTAGAGAAGTGGTTCGAGAAGGTGCCGAGATATCTCTTGGTATAAGGATAGAGGCCTTCGTCGAGCAGCTTGGTGATGACGCCTCTCTTTATCTTTAAGCTTCTGGCTGCAATATCCATCATGCGGTCGAGTCTCTTGTAGAATTCACTCTTATTGGCTGACAGATAAGCGATCCTGGGCATATTGATGGTAACAACGCCTACGGATCCCGTGCTCTCGCCCGAGCCGAAGAAGCCGCCGGTCTTCTTTCTGAGTTCCCTTAAGTCCAGACGCAGTCTGCAGCACATACTCCTGACATCGCTGGGCTCCATATCGGAATTGATGTAATTTGAGAAATAAGGTGTACCGTATTTGGATGTCATCTCGAAGAGCAGTCTGTTGTTCTCCGTATCGGACCAGTCAAAATCACTTGTTATCGAATAGGTAGGGATGGGATACTGGAACCCGCGTCCGTTGGCATCGCCTTCGATCATAACCTCTATGAAGGCCTTGTTCACCATATCCATCTCCATCTTGCAGTCTTTGTACTTGAAATCCATCTCCTTGCCGCCTACGATAGCGGGAAGCTCTGCAAGATCCGAAGGCACCGTCCAGTCAAGCGTGATATTTGAGAAAGGTGCCTGTGTTCCCCAGCGGCTGGGAGTATTTACACCGTAGATAAAGGTCTCGATGCACTTCTTCACTTCTTTGTAGCTTAAATTATCAACCTTTACGAAAGGTGCAAGATAGGTATCAAAGGAGGAGAATGCCTGAGCGCCTGCCCATTCATTCTGCATTATACCGAGGAAATTTACCATCTGGTTGCACAGCACCGAAAGATGTGCTGCGGGTGCGGATGTGATCTTGCCGGATATGCCGCCCAGGCCTTCCTGTATCAGCTGCTTGAGTGACCAGCCTGCACAGTATCCGGTAAGCATTGAAAGATCATGTATATGTATGTCGGCGTTTCTGTGTGCTTCTGCTATCTCGTTGTCATATATTTCGGAGAGCCAGTAATTTGCGGTAACTGCACCGGAGTTGGAAAGGATGAGTCCTCCGACCGAATATGTAACGGTGGAATTCTCCTTTACTCTCCAGTCCTCCACTTTCACATAGCTGTTAACCACATCTTTGTAATCAAGGATGGTGGACTTCATGGTACGCATCTTTTCTCTCTGCTTACGATAGAGGATGTATGCCTTAGCCACCTCGGTGTATCCTGCTGTTTCAAGAACCTTTTCGACACTGTCCTGGATCTCTTCAACGTGGATCTCGTTATTCTTGATCTTTGACTGGAAATCCGCTGTGACCCTGAGTGCCAGCATATCAATGATGTCATTATTGTACTGCATTTCCGTTGCCTCGAAGGCTTTCATTATTGCATCATTGATCTTGCTTAAGATGAAATCCGACCTTTCTCCGTCTCTCTTGATTACACTGAACATCTTGTACTTCCTTTCCTACCCTCATTTGATTTTGTATTTGTACGGACCGCCGAAAACACTGTTTTATGTAAACCACTTCTTTGCGACAATCAAGCCATGATGTTCTGACAAAAATCTCTGACTACACTATGTTTTGTATGATTTTGTTTTGTTTTGAACCTCAGACGGTTTACATAAAGTATCATGCGCGATGTGTTGTCATTGTAACAAACCGCTCCTTAAATGTCAACACTCTCCCACAAGATATTATGTCACCTAAAACGGCCGGACACCATATATTGTATGGTGTTTAGACTAATTGACGAAATTTCCGAAAAAATTTCAGTGATTTTTTAAGAGGCTTATCTTGTAGCCAGAAATGCGTATTCGCGTTCAAGCGCCTCGTCGCTTCCGTATATGTCTGAATACGCTTTCAGCAGTTCAAGAGCCTTCTCATAGTCTCCCAGATGCTCACAGGAAATGATCTCGTTGCGCTTAAGCGTCTGCATGCAGGTATTGTTTTCCTTTATCTCAATACCCTTTCTGAAAGCTGCCAGAGCTTCCTCGTACTCGCCCTGCTCCGCATAGCACAGTCCCAGCTCATTGCATATCTGCGCATCCGCATGCTGGTCAGCATAGCCGTTGTAGACAACGGCGGCATATTCATACTGCCCCTGCAGCTTGTAGCACTCTCCCAGAAGCTTTATGATAGCCGCATCCGCAGCATCGCTGTTTCGTACGCGTTCCAGATAATTGCAGGCCTGGGCATATTCACGGCTGTAATAGCACAGTCTTCCCTTGTCATAATCGGAGATATCCTTCGCATCGGCAGCCAGCACGGTATCCAGATATTTCTGGGCCTGCGCTTCCTGATGGTGCTGCATCATACAGTCATAGATATCAAGGCACATGCGGTAGTCTTTCTTTTTAAGCTCCGCCGCCTTGTCAAAATCACCCACTGCGCCTTCCACATCGTTTAAATAGAGCTTCATGTTACCGCGCAGGAAATAGGCCTCCGTCTCCTTGGGCATCATCCCGGTGATGGCATCGTAGCGCTCTATCGCCTCATCATACTGCCCCAGCTTGTAATAGCAGATGGCCATGTAATAATTTATATCCTTTTCGGTCTCGCCGGGATCTATGTCCGCCTCCTTGAGAGCGGAATAAAACGACGACAGCGCCTTTGTATATTCGCCCTGTCCCATAAAACAGAGTCCCAGTCCCCTGTAGACATTCTCCTCATCTCCTGCCCCCGCGGCCAGTGCCTGGTTCAGTTCGCTCAATGCGGTATTATAATCCTGCATCGCCACTGCATCCATGCCGCGGAAAAAGGCATCC
>JAIKYA010000050.1 GCA_024683645.1 Lachnospiraceae bacterium | reverse complement strand
TGCTGAATTAACGGGGCTAGAAGTTCATATCTCACATTTCCCGCCGGGAACATCTAAGTGGAATAAGATCGAGCATAAACTCTTTTGTTATATCTCAAAAAACTGGGCAGGTCAACCTTTAATTGATATTGAAACAGTTATCCTGAGTTCCCGAGTTTTTCTTAGTCTACATCAGGTAGCTTTACGCGTTATAGTCTCTGGACAACGAAGCGTGAAGGCTTTGTAAGCCTCGTTCATTTTTTTGACTGGCTCTGTGGTAATGAACTCCTCATCATAAACCAGTGCGTGCTGTTCATGAAGGATCATGAACATTGACTCCGTTGTTAATGACGTCTTAGACAGTTTATCTGACATCAGTTTCAGTACTGCAGCAGCTATGAAAGTCATCATCAGATGCCCGCGAAATGTGTTTTCGTTCTCAACATTGACAGGAAGGATTTTTCCGTCCTGTTTGCAGAGCTCAAAGATCTTTTCAACCTGATCTCTCATATAGTAGAGAGGGAGGAGCTTATCTTTAGAGACTTTACGCGTAGTTATGAGTACGAACACGCCCTGTTTCTGCAGGTCATCGAAGATATCTGCGCCGGACAGGCTTTCATCACCGGCTCGTTCAATGAGTTTCTTTTCCTGCTCATGCCGCATGGCCATGTCTTTACAGAGATAAGCATATGCGGGTTTGTCTTCCTTTTTGCCGATCCGGCAGGGAATGCATTTGACATACACAAGACGGTTATTGTAAATAACAGCATTTTCTTTGGATTCAAGACCGGACAGATAGTTTTTGACTGCCCTCTGGTATACTTTGAAGTTGCTTTTAAGCCTTGCCATGAAGGATATCCCGGCATCAATAAGAGCATCGGCATTGACCTCGGTATAGTATCCCGCATCCAGGATAGCAAACTTTGTGTTGACTCCGTTTGCCTTAAGCTCGGCAACCGTGCGGGTGATGGTGCTGACATCTATCACATTGCCTGCTACGTACCGGAAGAACAGTGGCAGGCCTGTATGTTGCTGGACTACATAGATCAGTCGGACTTCTTGACTTATTACTCCGTTATGGTTGTTGACCGCAGTGAGAGGGAAGTGTACGGCGTTCGGAAGCCCGGAACTGTCGATCAGGACGCCATCGTCAATGCCTTCGGAAACAAGAGCGGGTCTGATTGCTTCAAGGAATTTTAAGTATTCCCTGAAAAATCTCCGTTTTGCGTCCTCACTTCCAATATCAGCCAGTGCTTCGCTGATCCTTTGGGAAGCCATCTGAGCTTTTGGATAAAGATATCTTGCATAGGTGAGCTGCCACCAGTCTTCCGCATGACAGTTGGCATGGAACGTAAGAATATAGAAAGCGAGCAAGGCTTTCAGGGTATCCGGATTCCGGTAACCGATCGCGTCCACCGCCTGCTGGAGGCCGCTTTTCCTGAGATATTCATCCAACAGGAAGACATCGCCGAAAGAAACAACCAGCGCGGCACGACGAGGATATTTCGTCTTCCGTTGCAAGGAGGGAGTTTCATACTCTGCCGGAACAGAACCGAAGGTGTTAGTTTTAAGGTCATAGGTAAACAAACCACGGTCGCGGCTCTTAAAGATGCCCCGCTCCTTGTCAATCACCCTGCCAAGATAGACGCGGTCAGATTTTCCGACCTTACGACCGCTTCGTACAGAATTGGTAAGTGTACCGTACTCTATCCCATTTACGGTATTGTAGTTGATGTACATTAAGATCTCCTATACTGTAGACTAAATATATTTATATCTACATTATAAGATGTTTTGCTCTATATTGCAAGAGCAAAATGCCTAAAGATGCGATTTTATGCGGTTTGCGGAGGTTTTAATTACCATAATGCGTCGCTGTAGACTAAGAAATATTCGGGAACTCAGGTTAAGTGTAAGATACCCCTTGAACGAGGTATTGATAATTATGTTGCTTGCGATAGTATGCGGAGCAACGTCGTATAACAAGATAGAAATGTTCGGGATAGCAAAAGAGGCGTGGTTAAGGGAATTTCTGACTCTTGAGAACGGGATACCGAGCGCATACACATTCAGAAGTGTAATGATGATGATAGATAGCGAAGAACTACACAAGAGATTCATCGAATGGGTACGCAGCATCGCTACAGAAATGAGCGGCGTAGTGGCTGTAGACGGAAAGACCGTCAGAAGGAGCAAAGGCGAAAATAAAAAGCCTGCACATATAGTCAGCGCATTCGCTAAAGACAGCGGTATCGTTCTTGGAGAAATAGCTTGCGAAGAAAAAAGCAACGAGATCACAGCGATTCCAAAGCTGCTAAAGCTTCTTATGATAAAAGGCTGCATCGTAACCATAGACGCAATGGGCACACAAACAGATATTGCAGCAACCATAATAGACAGAGAAGCAGATTATGTGCTTTCGCTGAAAGAAAACCAGCCCAGCTTATACGAGGATGTGTCATCGTATATAGAGGAACAAATTCTGAAAAAGTCAAAAGAAGACCTGCCAGAAGAAGAGTACTATATATCCACGGACAACAAACACGGAAGGAATGAAATACGCGAGTATTATATCTGTAATGATATAGAATGGCTTGAACATGGGAAATGGAAGGGTATGACCGGTTTTGGCGTATGTGTATCGACCGTGACCGAACACGGTTCGGAAACACCGGTAATATCGAAAAACTACGCCATATATAGTGTAAAAGATATGACTGCCAAACAATTCGCCAAGTGCAAACGGGGGCATTGGTCAATAGAAAACTCTCTGCATTGGGTTCTCGATATGAGTTTTCGTGAAGACGAAAGCAGAGTAAGAGAAGGTAACGGAGCGGAGAATTTCAATATTCTCAGGCATCTCGCTTTCAATCTTCTCAAACTCGAACAGTCAAAGAAAACGAGCTTGACCAATAAGCAGTTCCTCTGTGCCCTTGATACAAATTATCTTATGAAAGTGCTTGATTGTGCTTGTTCATAATCTGTTTACTTATGCAATAGCCGTGAAAGAACGGGAAGATTTTATTGACGGCTTTTTCAGGATCATGACGTCTACCGGAGCCTTTACCCTTACAGATCTGACTGAGACCGGCCTCCTGAACGCTATGGGGATCGTCAGATCTCTCGGTAAGGATAAAGAAGTACAAAGATTTGCGCTCAGCTTTATCTCAAATACTCTTTCCGACATCCGCCGCAAGAGAACTGCGCAATGATGATTAGCATATACCCCTTGATATCATCGTCAGCGCAGAGGCCGAAACCTGCGCGGAAGCGTATAAAAACGTGTACTCCGCCTCTCACCCGATAACGAATTATGCACATAGATGAATTAAAAATACCCGCGCGACCGGGCATCGCATTTTCTTCCGGTCGGCGCGGGTCTTCATCATGTTTTATTTATCCTTATCCTCGGGTGTTCTTTTATCGGAAAATGATTTGACCGCTCCGACCACAGACGCTATCAGCGCGACAACGGAACCTATGTCGTCTATGCCAAGCATCGCGGGAGAGAAGTCCGCAGGAGATAAAAAATACGCGCCGA
>JAIKYA010000033.1 GCA_024683645.1 Lachnospiraceae bacterium | reverse complement strand
TGCAGGAGGTATGGAGTGAAGCTTAATACACATATCGGCAAATACATGATGCATTGTTGGGGCGCTATGGAATTTGTACCGGAAGCCCGGGTAGTCAGACAGGAGTATTTTAAAGCATTACAGTAAAAGTATTATTTTTTGCCAATAGATTAAGATATTTTAGAAGAATAGAATTTAATTAACTGCCAAAACCGCATGGATATCTGCGGTGGAGGCAGTTTTTTTTTGATGTTTTAAAAATTTTTTTTTAAATACCCCCATTTTTTGAAAAGCCCATCCGTAATATATGTCAGAAGGATAAAAAAGCTAACCTAAAATGAGATCAAGAAAAAACCAAAACAAAATACAAGAACTAAGGAGGAAAATCTAATGATCAAAAAGAGACTGGCAAAAAAGACAACTGCAATAGCAATAACAGGTGCATTAACAATCGCAATGACAGCTTCGGTATTAGCTGCTCCCACCGGGATTGAAATCTCCTCCGCCTCCCGGCCCTTGCTGCATCTCCTGAGAAGGGCCTCCACCACCCGGGCCACCTCCGGGACCTCCATTACCGCCGGGACCACCGGGAGCAGCTAATACCGAAGCTGTCATTGCTATTGTTAATGCACCTGTTATTGCTATTGCAGTTGTCTTTTTTACCAGTCTCTTTTTGATCATTATATTTTCCTCCTTAGATCTTGTATTTTGTTTTGGATTTTTCATGAGCTCGTTTTAGGGTAGTCTTTTTACCCTTCTGACATATATTACGGATGGGTTTTTCAAAAAATGGGGGTCTTTAAAAAAAAATTTTTAAACATCAAAAAAACTGCCTCCACCGCAGATATCCATGCGGTTTTGGCAGTTAATTATTTTCTCAATTATTTATTCTGCTTTATTCCAATGATTCCAAAGATTTTACAAATTTCATCTGAGGACCATCTTCACTTAACTGCATGAGCTCGATCTTATTTCCGTCAGGATCGTGGGTCCAGCACTGCCAGTTGAAATCTACTCCCTGTTTCGGAGCATCATCCTGCGGAGCATCCGTATCTACTATCCTCTTCCATGCTTCCAGTATATCATCCACCTCAACACACATATGAAAGAATCCTATGTTTTCATCACTATACGGGATCTCATTTGTTCCGCCATAGAAAAGCTCTATGAACTGATCTCCTCCGGCGTATATATACTCTATCCATGGTTCTCCGGTTTCCGGTCTCTTGATACTGAATGCTTTCTTAAATCCCATTGTGTTTTCATAGAAAGCTATCGATCTCCCCATATCTTTTACGTTAAATGCTGCATGTCCTATTCCTTTTACCATTTGTTCTTCCTCTCTTCATTTGCTGACTATATTTTCACTTAACTCAAAAAGCTTCCGTGCAAGCTCTGTATCCTTTGATCTTTTCGAAGAATTTGCAGGTTTGCATTTGTAGAAATATTCTCCGCTTATATCTTTTACTGATCCATCAACCGCCAGAAATACAGCCGTTCTGGCTCCTTCTTCCGGAGTCAGGAAAAAGGGCTTTAAAATACCGGTGATCGTCCTTCCAAATCCAGTATCCCTGTCTACTCCCATATTTGTCGCAACAGCACCCGGATGACAGCAGTTTACTGTTATTCCCTTATCTGACAGACGCCTGGCAAGTTCTTTAGTGAACAGAACATTTGCAAGCTTGCTCTGCGAGTATGCCTTAACCACATTGTAACCATGCTTTAAGTTGATATCATCAAAATGGATCCTGCCGGCTTTGTGTGCTCCTGAGGCAACATTTACGATCCTTGCCCCTTTTTCCATCATGTCAAGGAGCTCAGTTGTCAGGAGAAAATGCCCTATATGGTTAATCCCGAACTGCCGCTCAAGGCCTTCTTTGGTTTCCTGTCTATTAAGAGAGATGAATCCCGCATTATTAACAAGAATATCTACTCTCCCATACCTTTCCTTAACATGCCTTACAAAATCCCGCACTGACGCAAAATCTCCAAGGTCGCAAAGCATAAGATCCAGTCGTCGGCCCTTCTTTTGTGCAAGCTTTTCAAAGGCTTCCACGGTTTCTTTTGAAGCTATATCACAGCCATGCAGGATGATATCGCAGTCTCTTATCTTTTCCATGACTTCATCCCGAAGCAGGGAATGAGTATCTGATATGATGGCTATCTTCATTTCTTAAGACCTGTTTCTACTAACATACAATCTTTTCCCTTATTATATCGGTAAAAGCTCCATACGATAAGGATATAACAGATCGTTTTAGGTATCATCAGCATGCCCAGTATTGGAAAATAAGATACTGCCGTTGCAACAGGCATATAAAACAAGAATGACAAAAGGACATACAGCCATATCGGGGATAAGTCTCTGTTATCTTTTCTCTTTGTATAGTAAAGACAGACTATGATCACCCCGATCGCTAAAAAAGGGATATTCCTGATAATTCCCCATATGACAGGGCTTTCGTTTCCTGTCCAATTATTCTGAGGCATCAGGCAAAGGATTATCCTTATTAAAGCAAGTACATACAGACATATGCTAAGAGACACCTTCTCAGGCTCTTGGTAAACGATCAGCCATATCCTGAAAACAAGGATGTAAAAGACCGTCATCGTGATCGATGTTATCAATTTGCCAAGACCCAAGGCAGTTGTAAAATCCGCATCAACAAAGTAGTTGAGAACTCTGGGTATAAGATGAAAGGCATCGCCAAATCCAAGTTGTTGACATTTACAGCTTTATGGCTTTTCACGATTGTAATGTGAATGCAATAGAAAAATCAGAGAGACAGAGAACCGTCCCCTGTCTCCCATCTTCCGGCTTTTCATAATTCACAGGGTTATACAGAAGGAAATTCTGGTTCGGCTCATCTACCGCAAGTGTTTTCTTTATCTCAAAATCCTTTGCTCTATTACAATTCTTTCAATTTCACGACTTCCCAGTATCCGCCACGCGCTGAACCATGCCTGACAAGAACCCCCTTGTCTCGCAGTTCCTTAATATTTTTCTCTATAGCTCTGACGGATAGCGATAATTCCTCAGATATATGCTTTGCAGAAATTCGATTATCTGCTTCAATCCTCTGCACAATCTCCATTTGTGTCCCATTTAGCGTAATTTCACCGAAATTCTCCGTATCTTTTACCGAACTTTCACCGAACTTTCGCCGAACTTCGCCGAACTTTCACCGACATCTCCGTCGCTCCTTGCCGGTAATGCTTTCCGAAACAGGTTCACACAAAATGTCTCCGGCATCTCAATAAATTCAGGTTCGCGAAGACCATATTCTTTTGCCGAATCAATGATCTTCTTTATACCGGTACCCCATAATTCAACCAGCCCCATCTGACTGAACACATTGGCAATTGCTCGATTCCTCAGTTTTGAATGTCCATGCATCATAGTTATGCTTCACTCTATCATCCAGATCAATACTTATCATCTGATCGGCAAGGTGGTGGATTTTCTCTTCATAGCCGTGAAGTTCCTCATCCTGTTCCCTTAATGAGTTAAGTTTCTTAGTTAACTTCACCTTTTCGGATTGTGACGCAGTATCAAGTTTCTTTTCAATCTCTTCTATCGCTGTTCTATACCGTGCCTGCTGTTCATGAACATAGTCAGTACGGATACGCGCAATGGTATCTGGTTGATAACGATGCATGTAAATCAAGCATTTAAAACCATTAGCCCTTCCAGAGTCAAACAGCCAATAATAAGGCCTTTTCCCTGAGCTTGTTGATGAACACATAGCACAATGGTCTTTATAAAATTCATCAAGGAAATACTGTCTAATCACTTCGCGTGGATTGCCTTTTCAGCCTATAGCGTTCGCAACGAATTGTAAATTATCTTCCAAAGAATCATTGCAAGGAAGCCCGCTTCCTCACAATGTCTGAAATTCTTAAAGAGCTTATGCATGATTCTGTCGGCGAACTTGACTTTGCAGAACCATCACTTTATGTTCTGACAAATTCAGAAAAGCTTAATGGTGCTGCGTTACTACTCGATGCAGAAACGATGGACCGTATCTCGGATAAAATCGGCAAGAGCTATTACATATTGCCGAGTTCGGTACATGAAACCATATTTGTCCCGGCCTCTATTACAGAGTCACAGGATTTAAGCTCTCTCGTAGAGATGGTTGTACAGATAAATCCCAATGCCTTAAATGCTTCTAATACTGCCAGTTCCTTTTTACTCTTTAATCGAGGAACTATCTTTCCGGCACCTACTTCCAGCTTATCAGCCCCGCATTTGTCTCGTACGGAACACACACTTGATTTTGCTGATATCAAGCCCATAGACCCTCTTAACCCATTTCCTGACGCCTCCGATCGATAGCGAATATGTGTTCTGCCATTTTTCGGACTCAATCTCATATAGATTACGAAAGCCGTAAATAAGGAAAAGCCGTGTCTTGAACACCCTCACGGACAGGTGTTTGTCAAAACACGGTGTAGTGGACCTGAGGGGATTTGAACCCCTGTCCGAAACGCTCGCCATTGCCCTTCTACTATCATAGTCTCTGATCAGGCATTCCCTCTGCCGTGACGTCAAAGACAACGATCACGGTTTCAGTAGCTTCATGGATCTGCCGTATGCGCAAAGCTTAGCATACGCGTTTCCTGCAATCCGACGCCCTTACCTCACCCTGCAGGTGGGGCGAGAAGGACGGGCTGCACTTAGGCAGCCAGTGCTAAATTATCTTCAGCGTTTAGTTTAATTTTGGGTTTGACGCACACCTGCGGATAGCTTCTTCAACTTAAAACGCCCCGTCGAAACCTGTCAGGCCCATCCTGACCTGTATATTATATCGTAATCCTGACCATTAAAACAAGGGGGAACTCAATAATTTTTTATCTATCGATATTTACCTGCGAGGGATCAAAGCTCGATCCCACACAAGACTGTGTGAGGCCGCCGGCGCCAAGCGAGCACAAGCTGTGCGCAGTGCGAGTTTAGCGTCCGCTGCGAGCCCGAACCCAAGCGGGAGCGTGTCTTGTGCGGGACGAGACTTTGATCCCCGCAGCAAAAAAACTCAAAGATTTTTAACTTTGAAATCCCGCTCCAGTTCACGTCTTGCGTCCTTCTTTGCGATGTCCTGACGCTTGTCATAGTTCTTTTTACCGCGTGCAAGACCTATCTCAAGCTTTGCACGGCCATCTTTGAAGTAGACCTGCAGCGGTGCGATGGTATAGCCTGCTTTTGAGGTATCGCCCGTAAGCTTGTTTATCTCGCTTTTGTGGAGAAGGAGCTTGCGGACACGGAGCGGATCACGGTTAAAAATATTTCCCTGTTCGTAAGGTGAAATGTTCATACCGACGATAAAGACCTCTCCGTTTTCTATGCGGACGTAGGCTTCCTTAATGCTGCACTTGCCCTGACGGAGACTTTTGACCTCCGTACCTTTGAGTTCAAGACCGGCTTCATATTTTTCTTCGATGAAGTAGTCGAAATATGCTTTTTTGTTATTTGCGACGAGTTTTATTCCTTCTTTTTTCATTATCCCACACCAGTCTGAAATCTATGGTACGAAGCAGCAGATCGACCACATCGACCTTAACCTTCACTTTTTCACCCAGTCTGTACCTTTTCCCGCTGTAACGGCCTATAAGCGAATATTCCTTCTCGGAATAATCGAAATCATCGCCTTCTATCCGCGAAATATGTACCAGGCCTTCAACAGTATTGGGGAGCTGTACATAAAGCCCCCATCCGGTGACACCGCTGATCACTCCTTCGTATACTTCGCCTTTCTTGTCAGCCATAAACGAAGCCATCATAAGCTTGTCTGTATCCCGCTCAGCCTCTACCGCACGGCGTTCACGGTCGGAAGACTGCTTAGCCACCTTTTCAAGTATCTTTTCGTAATGCTTTATACGCTTATCCGACAGTTTGCCCCTGATCTCTTCTTTAAGTATCCTGTGTATCTGCAGGTCAGGATAACGCCTTATCGGCGAAGTAAAATGCGTATATTCTTTTACTGCCAGTCCGAAATGTCCGAGACATTCGGTATCATATCTGGCCTGTTTCATGCTCCTGAGAGCCAGCGTACGTATCAGGTCTTCCTCATCCCTGCCTGCTATCCCTGCTAAAAGCTTCTGTATCTCCTTCGGAGTGATATGCTCGGCATCACCCTTCATATGATAGCCGAAAGACCTCAGAAGTTCCATCAGATCACGCATACGGTCCGGATCCGGGGTCTCATGAACCCTGTAGAGAAATGGCAGTTCCTGCGTCAGGCTGTGTGCCGCAACACATTCATTGGCACTGAGCATAAACTGTTCGATCATGGATGTGGCACTGTTGCGCTCATAGGGGTGTATATCTTTAACAAAGCCGTTCTCATCCAGTTCGATCTTGCTCTCTGGCAGATCAAAATCTATCGAACCGCGCCTGCTCCTCATCTTTTTAAGCGCTGCCGCCAGTTCCTTCATACTCTCAAACATCGGAACCAGGTCCTTATATTTCTTCTTAAGCGCAGCATCGTTCTTATCTATTATACCTGCAACAGCCGTATATGTCATCCTCCTGTCGACATTTATCACGCTCTCGCAGATCTCGTAATCCCGTATTATACCGCTTTTCGAGATGCGCATGATGCAGCTCATGGCCAGACGGTCCACGCCCTCGTTCAGTGAACATATACCGTTGGAGAGTTCCACCGGCAGCATCGGGATCACACGATCAGCAAGGTATACGCTGGTGCCGCGTTTAAGCGCCTCCTTGTCAAGTATGCCGCCTTCTTTGACATAATGGCTCACATCCGCGATATGTACCCCGAGTATATAGTCCTTTCCTTTTACTTCCAGACTGACTGCATCGTCAAGATCCTTGGAATCTTCACCGTCAATGGTGACCATCTTTACTTTCCTGAGATCCACACGGCCCTTAATATCCTTTTTTCCTACAGAATCAGGAACCTTCTGCGCTTCTTCTTTTACTTCGTCAGCAAAAGCCTCCGGCAGTTCATACTGACGTATGACCGAGGTGATATCAGCATGGGGATCACCGCCGCGTCCCAGTATCTCAGTTATCACGCCTTCCGGACTTTTACCCTCTCCGCCATAATTCTTTATGCGGCATACCACCTTGTCACCATCCGCCGCTTTCAAATCATCACCGCCGGCGATATAGATATCATCCGCAATCTTCTGCAGATCCGGGACGACAAAGCCGAAATCCGCAGACCTGCTGTAGGTACCGCAAACCGTAGTAATCTCATGAGCCAGAACCTTTCTGACCGCTCCTTCCATACGGTGTCCGTGTCTTTTGTCCAGTAGTTCGACCAGCACGGTATCTTTATGAAAGCCGCCGGCCATATTACCGTGACTTACAAAAATGTCTTCATCAAGCTCTTCAACCTCGACAAAACCGAAGCCTTTACGGTTTGTAATAAGGGTGCCTTCAAGCAAAAGCCCGCTGCCCTTCTTTTTGCCGTTCTTCTTAACGCCTGACTTTTCCTTTGTTCTCTCCTTAACTCTCTCCCCTGTTTTCTTTTTATTTTTCTTTCTGTATTCTTTCTCTCCCATTATATTTCCCTTTCGCATTTCCGTCTGACAGGGCGTTCCTCTTACAAAACTTTCGCGCCCGGAGCACGGTCGCGGGATACTCTTTCCGTAAAAGCAATAAACCCCCCGCTTGCGCGAGGGGCGACGATCCATATCCGTTCCGATCAGTGAAGTCTCGACATATTAAGAAGCACCACAAGTACCAGTCCTACAGCTGAAAAAACTCTTGTGAGTAACAACATCATGCCTTCTCTGGACCTTCCCTTGTTCTTGCTCCAGTATGTATCGGAAGAGCCACCCGTAAGTGCGCCCATACCTGACTCACGCCCCTTCTGCATAAGCACGATAACACAAAGTGCGATGCAGTCGATTATAAAAAGTATTGTTAAAAAAGTACGCATAACCAAAAACCTCCGTTCACAACAAATGGTATATTATCATATATGCCGTGATAATGCAAGATGAATTTTTACACCCCTTTAAAAATCCGCAGGATGTTCTTTCCGTCCTCATAACGATAAACTATATCATCAACAGTCTGTTTAACCATATAGATACCCAGACCGCCTATCTGTCTTTCCTCTGCGGACAGCGTGATATCGGGATCTTCCTTCTCCAGCGGATCATAGGGAATACCGCTGTCGATAAAAGTAATGAAGACACCCTTAGGTTCCTCTGACGATTCCACTATGATCTTTGCACTGCCGGTCTTATCTCCGTACGCATAATGAGATATATTGACAAATATCTCCTCTACCGCCACAGCCATCCTTATCATAGTCTTCGGCAGAAAACCCATCTCCTCCATCTGTCCGTTAACCATATCCAGAACAGTATCGAGGTTTTCATCTTTTGCTTCTATCTCAAGTTCCTGCAGCAATTTCAACCCCCTTTATAAACGAGGAAACACTCAGTTTCCGTTACCGATATATTTGCAAGCCAGCATCGTGATGTCATCAAACTGGGGCGCATCTCCCACAAACTCATCCATGGATCTGCGCACATTTTTAAGCAATGTCTCGGGTGTGGCATTTGGATCGGCATTGAGCGCTCCCAGCATACGCTCCGTACCGTAAAGCTCGTCATTCTTATTAGTAGCTTCGGGCACACCGTCGGTATAAACATACAGCGTATCGCCCGGATGCAGTTCAAACTCATGCTCGCTGAATCTTATACCCTCGATGGTCGCAACAGCCGGTGAATGCTTGTGCTTAACAAGCTCAAATTCACCCGATGCCCTGCGTATGGCGGGATATTCATGTCCCGCATTTGCAGCAACTCCCTTACCGCTTGAGATCTCCATGATCGCGAGCCATACAGTAACAAAGAGTTCGGCTTCATTTCCTTCACACAGCTCTGTATTGGCATAAGCCAGCACTTCTGCAGGTGTACCGCCCAGCTGTGCACGGTTCTTTATAAGAGTCTTTGCGATCACCATGAACAGTGCGGCAGGGACACCCTTTCCGGACACATCGGCCATTACCATTCCCAGATGATCATCATCTATCAGGAAGAAATCGTAGAAATCACCGCCCACTTCCTTGGCAGGTTCCATAGTTGCAAACAGATCGAATTCCTTCCTGTCGGGAAAGGCCGGGAATATTCTCGGAAGCATATCCGCCTGTATCTGTGTGGCGACATTCAGCTCTGCTCCTATCCTTTCCTTTTCGGCCGTGATCACCGTCAGGTTTGACACATAATTATTTATATCATTCATCATCCTTCCGAAACTGTCGGAAAGACCTTCTATCTCATCACCCGTTTTAGCGGAAACAAATTCTTCGGATGCATTATATCCGCTGTTCGCATCTGCATAGTGATCTCTTTCTGCAAAAGCATCGACCTGTTCAGCCAGATCTTCAAGAGGCTGGGTAATGCTTTTCTCTACATAACGCAGGAAAATGATCGTAACCAGGAACATGACGTTCAGAGCAATGCCGACCACGGCATATACATGCCCCCACAGAGATACGGCATCCTGCGCCACCTCACGCTCTGCCCGATAACTTGTCACACCTACCATGAGCACAGAGAAGACCGTGATAAGAAGGAAACCAAGAACCACCTTTGCCCTTATTGACATAGTCCTTATATTGACTCTGAAGCGCTCGCTCCGGACTTCTCTTACAGGTTTGAATATGTATATTATCTCGAACAGCGCAAAGCAGATCGTAACAAGAAGCGCCGAATCCTGATCGAGCACGAACTCATTCGTTCTTTCAATGATGAAATAAGCCACACCCAGAGCGCAGATGAGGAAAAGCAGCACATCGGGTATATAATCCATTATGCCCTTTTTCCTGGTTTCCGTCTCTTCTCCTTCGGCAACCGGTGTTACCGGCGTCCAGAACTGGGCGCTGCGGTTACTGGTGATCAGAAGCAAGGCGGGAACTCCGAGTATTACCGCGAAGTCAAAGTTGTTAAAGAACAGTAATAAGCCCGAGGAACCAAACTGCTGGAAGCCCAGATGCTCAAACAGGAGCGAAAGCAGCACTGTCGTTATCAGCGAATCCACAAATACGATATAGATAAATTTCAGTATTTCCTTAACGCTCCTCAGTCGCGGCTTTACTGTATATCCGCGTCCGAAATCAAGGCTGTACCACAGCTTATACGGCAGATAGGCATAGAAGAAATTGATTATAAAACCGCCTATGAATATCTTCATGCTTACGGGATTCAGAAGCGAAGCCACTCCTCCGCCGCCGCTTAAGCTGTTGATGATATCCGATATAAGGTTTGCTATGGATATACCCCAGGCTCCGGCGGGTCCCCAAAGGAGTCCGAATACGACCGGTATCATATTGGCCGGACGCACTTCCGTCATACCCGGCACCAGCGTGAACAGCGTCTTGAAGGGCAGTGCAACGACAATGAACAGTATGCCCACGCATATCATGCGTATCAGCCATTCTTTTTTCCTGAATACCGAAAAAATATCTTTCATGAATCCCTCCTCCTACAAAACCACCATAAAGTTGTTATATCCTATCGTCCTTCTGTAACTGTACTCCGATGCTATCTTTTTTACAATGCCTATTCCGAGTTCATTGACAGCTGTCTTTTCGGATGCATCATCCAGAAGCCCGCTCCGTACATCCTCCATATCCCCGACTTCTTCAGTGGGATCGAACTGCGTCAGATTATCCCTGACCCTGAGCCTGGATCTGCCGCCTTCCCTGGCTATAAGTATATCAACATAGTCGGATTTTCTGTTATCCCCGGCCATATTCACTACATTAACAACCAGTTCCTCAATGACCAGGCTTATATAATATGCCTGTTTGGGACCTATCCCCGCTTCATCGCAATATACCTCGATCTCGCCGAGCAGTTCGGGTATATTTTCTTTCTCCGCAGCAAGTATGCGGCGGAATTCCCCTTCTTCACGTTTGAATTCATTTTTATCAAGCATAAGGAAGCCCTTGCGGGATATAAGGCAGTATAGAATGATGCAGCTGTTTGTCGCCAGTGATGCTGCGAGCAGTCCGTACCATACACCGTGCAGTCCGTAATTCATCGAAAGGATGATGACCAGGCTTACCGGAAAGATCAGATTGTCCAGTATGCTTATTATAAAGGCTTCACCCGTTTTTCCCGTGCAGCGGTAAAAAGAATTCAGGAAAGTGGTAAGCGCCATGAGCGGACAGTATACCGAGATCACTCTGAGCGCAAACAGCATCTCCCTTGTAAGCCCCTCCCCTGTTATATGGAAAAGCAGGCAGAGCAAACGTCCGAATGCAAACATGAGCCCCGCCATCGCGAGGGATATCACAAGCATTACGATCGCACCTATCTTTGCGGTCCTGCGGACATTCTCTTCTTCGCGCTCTCCGTAATATATCCCGAGCATGGGCTGAATGGATCCCGTTACACCGTCAAACAGCGCAAAAAGGAAATTGATAAGATACTTAATGACCGCATATATTGCGATACCTTCCAGGCCTCCGTAGTTGCCCAGCGCATGGTTTACAACGATCGTAAGCAATATCTGTGATGCAAAAATGACAGCCAGCGTGATACCGAATTTGATGATGCTCAGATTTAGCTTTGCCGTCTCTTTTGCTGTCGGAAGCTTCACGAGGCCGAACATCCTTTTTTTCGAAAACAGCTTAAATGAAGCCAGCAGACAGCACAGCGCTTCCGCAACAACCGTTCCTGCTGCAATGCCCGCGCAGCCCATTCCGAATGAAAGAACAAACCATACCGAAAATACTATGTTCGAAAGACCTGCGACAACAACACACAGCATCGCATACTTCTGTTCATTATCGTTTCTTAAGAAAGTCACCATCACAGGAGAAAGTATCAGAACAGGCAGCCCCAGAAAAAGCACGCCTATATAGCTTTCTGCCGCTCCCTTAGTTGCTACGTCCGTAGCTCCGAGTATCGTGACCAGCCCATCCAGAAATACGGTACCCAGAACCGCCGCGATCACGCCTATGATAAGTGAGGAAAACATGGATACGGTAAATATCCTGCTGCAGTATGCCCTGTCACCGCGTCCCATATGGACGGAAAGAAAGATAGCCCCGCCCATCCCGAAGAGCGCATATACTATCTGTGCAAATATTACGACCGGGAGTCCCAGACTGATCGCGGAAAGTCCTGTCTCTCCCACGAGATTGCCTGCTATCACCAGATCAGTCATGGATATGACTGACAAAGTGATAGAACTGGCAACCGTAGGGAAAAAGAATTTCATAAAAGTATCCCGGACTATACGGTTTTCCAAAACAGCCTGTTCCTGCATCCGCTTACTCCTCCAGCATATATGCGCGGAGTTTTTTGCTCATGGGATGTGCATCCATAAGCCTTGCCATATCATCTTCATAAGAAAAGCCGTACACCTCCAGCCAGTCCCTGAAGAGTTCTTTTTCATTGCAATAGCTGCTGATCTCCTCGTTTACTCCCAGGAGATAGAGCTTTTTTCTGGCATCCCTGTTTTCGCAAAGCCATTTGCCGAGCATCAGTATCTCCGTAAAGATCAGATCTATCATGCAGTTTGTGAGGCTGATAACATCCGGCCTGAAAAAGTTTACCGGCAGACCTTTCGCAATAAGATATACTATCTTTTCACGGATCTTGCCGTCATCATCATATTCAAAAACATACTCGTCAACGCCTGTGTATTCAAACTGTTCCTTAAGTGATACGCCTGCGGGATAAGGGATATCTCCGCGGAGCATTGAAAGGAATATCCAGAATTCCTCATCCTGCGAGGAGCTGCTGGCGAGATAAAGCTTATGCGATTTGCTGCGCATGAAATCCATAAGCATTTTCTCATCAAATGACGCACAGCCGGTATTACCCAGCACTATGGTATCGGCGTTGAAGCATTCCGGCTCGGTAGTCTCATAGGTCTCCATCCCTTCACCGGCTGCAAGGCCAAAGATATAAGGATTCTTCTCGCATACCATGAGCTTGACCGGCCTTTCCGTCAGCACCTGTGCTATACGTCTGCCGATAACACCGTAGCCTATAAGCAAAACCTTATGAAAATCAAGAAATGTGTTTATACCGTATAAGAAGGAACTGAGTTCCTCGATAACACGTTCAGCTATAAAACGTGACTCAACGTTCATCTTTATGTCGCTTCTTGCGACACTTAAATGCGGATAAGCATACTCCTTTGTCCTGCCCAGATTGTAGCCCCGCACTGTTCCGGAAGTGGTCTGTTCCACCGCTCCGAGAGTCGCGCTCTCAAGCAGGGGATATTTTTCGAAAAGATCCCGAAACGCCTGGTAATGATATCCTCCGTCTTCAATGACCAAAAGCTTTGCTCCTTCCGAAAGAGCCGGATATATATCAAGCTTTACAGCCTGTTCCACAAGCGATCTTACCACCTCGATAAAACTGCCCTCAACGTTTACTATTCTTTCGTTTCCCCTGTAGACGGCCTTGCTGCCATCTTCGGTATGGGCATAATAACCGACAAAGCTGTCCTCTACCGGCACGATCCTCTCATTATACGGTGCACCGATAAAGACAACTTTCTTAAATACCCTTCCAAGTATCCTGCTGAATTCAAAAGAATTCTCCATACAATGATTGATATGGAGAACTATAACATCCGCCCCAGCGCCGGCCTGCATACGATCGGCAGTACGCGACAGAAGAAGCATGTCATCGTTTTTCATAAATACCCCCTTGTCTTCAGAAACCGGATCAGGACTCTATGTTAAGGATATCTACAAAACCGGTAACATCAAAAATCTCCATAACGTCTTCATTGGCGTTACGTATCACCATGCTTCCCTGGCGGTTCATGATCTTCTGGGCTGCCAGCAGCACACGAAGTCCTGCTGATGAAACGTAGGCAATATCCTTCAGATCGAATACAAGATCCGAAATACCGTGAAGCTGTTCTTTGACCACTGTCTCAAGATCCGGGGCAGTAAGTGTATCAAGTCTTCCTTCGAGTGCAATGGTCATCTTGGATCCTTCCTGCTTAGTATTGATGGTCATACCTTTTCCTCTTTTCTTTATTATCTTGCGTTGGGATCATCCCCGCGCGCTTTTTTGATCTCTACTTTGTTCTCGTACATACGCTCATCAGCTACTCTTAAGAGTTCCTTGATATCTATCTCTCCCTCACCGTAAGCCAGACCGCAGGCTATCACACACTCTATCTCGCCCTGAGCGGTATTGAGCTCTGCAAGCGCTTCTCTCCAGTCGATCCTGATCTGTTCGGCTTCTTCCTCTGTCAGATCCCAGGCCAGAAGCATAAACTCGTCTCCACCCATCCTGAATCCCCGGACTTTTTCGCGTTCTACCATCAAAAGACTCTTTGCTGCTTTGACGATCAGGGCATCTCCGGCTTCGTGGCCGTAAGTATCGTTGGTCCGTTTCAGATAATTCACGTCCATGTTGTATACGGCAAGCTGTCTGCAATTCGGGAAAAAATCGTCCATCATGGCCAGATATTTGCCTTTATTGTACAGTCCGGTAAGCTGGTCATGTTCGCTCTCATAGATTATCTGCTCACGCATGATGCAGTTTTCTATGAAGAGCCGTATCACATTATACTGCATCTGGAACGGCTCTTCGGATTCGGTATCGTCATCGTTGATAAAGAGCGAATATCTGGCGCCGTCGACAGTCTTGGCGCTTACATAACAGATAAAGCCCTTGGTCCCGAAACCGGGCAGGAACCTGCGGCTACCTTTTTTGCCCGAAGGCCATTTATCTTTTTCTATGCGTGCAAGAGTGGCCTCCTCATTCCCTTTTTCGATCGTATACTGCTCAATGCACTTTTCTCTTTCGATAAAAAGAACGGCACTGTCAACATCAAGTGATTCTATGATCACCGTCATGCAGTCCATATAATCACCGGAAAGACGCTCCAGGACATTGGTCTGCATCTTGCTTAATTCCTGCCATTCTTTGGAATATCCGGAAACTTCCCTTAGAAGATTTGCGTAATCACTTGTATTATAGATATGATGAACCAGAAGCCTTTTCCCTTCCGCTTCGGCCGGAACCGAAAGCACACGGAAATAAGCCTGGTTTCTGCGGTCAGAGATCTCCCATACGATCTCTTTTTTAACAGCCGCCGGACTCCCAATGTGGAATTCGGCCCAGGCCTTCCACTGCCTGTCGGTGAATCTCTCAACATTATTACGGAAAAGGATCTCGCCGTCCATATCGGTAACAAGATACTCTCCGCTCTTCCCCCTCATGGTGTCGAGCACCAGCGCTTTATAATCCATATGCCCCCACTTAACTTATGATAACATTATATTGGTTATTTTAGCTTTTCATCCGTATACTTGTCAAGGATTTTAAAAGAACTTACGATCTCAGAAATCAACATGCTGGCTGATGCGGACAATGGCTTTCCGCTTAAAGACCAACTCCTCACCGTCCGCTTCTATCGTGATGTTTTCCTTATCAAAAGTCTTCAGTTTACCCGTGTGTTCCTTCGCACCGTATACAGCTTCATAAAGGCTGATATCGACATCCTCACCCAGGGAATATTCAAGATGCGAATCCTTCTTCAGCTGTCTGCCGAGCCCCGGACTGCTCACTTCCAGTATATAGGCCTCAGATATGAAGTCTTCCTCATCGAGTTTAGCGGAAAGTGCCCTGCTCACCCTCTCACAGTCCTCTATGTTCACTCCGCCGTCTTTATCGATATAGCAGCGCAGATAATAATCTTTGCCTTCTTTTACATATTCTGCGTCATAGATCCTGACACCGCATTCTGCGGTTATCGGTTCAAGCAGCTTAACTGTTTTCTCTTCGTATTCTTTCTTACCTGCCACTTTTCTCCTCCTCTTTTAAGTCCGGCTTAAACTATAATTTTTCTTCCGCATCTTCTACGCCTGCATATCCGAGTAATCTTGCGGTATTGTTCATTATCTCATACGCGATGTTCCTGCCGTCTTTTGCAAAAGCAGCAAGAAGCCTGCCGTAACCAAGCAGCGTTTCGTCCGAGTAAGTACTTATCTCCCCGCGAAGATAAGTTTCATAAGAAGTATCAAATTCCGTATCCTCGGAAGTATGGATGCTCCTTGCGTTTCCTGCCATCTTCGGAAACCTTGCCGCAAAGCTTTCCATCATGCCGACCTGAACAGCAATGATACCCTCCTGCAGCTGTCTTCGCTCTTCCGAAAGCACGGGGAAGTTATCCTTTATCTCTTCGTAACGTGCCGGTGCTGTTGACTCCATCATCCTGCCGTACTTTTCGGTTATAAGGTTTCTGCCCGAAGTCAGATCCTTGTAGAATGAACGCAGCAGGCTCTCATCCCATACAAGGTACTGGCTTTTTCTCATCACCGAAAAAGTCTCCCAGTTGTCCTGACAGTCGGCACGTCCGCCTTCGTTTATCGTTTTGTCAAACTGCTTCCACTCTTCCAGGACTATCTTTTCTATCAGCTCATCCTTTGTCATTTTCCTGCCTCCGAGTCCGGCTGTTTCAGCAACATACCTGTCCGCGAAAGGATCGGCCTTATCATAATCGGCGATCAGATCCTGAGATTTAAGCTCTTCCAGTATATGCGCAGCGATTATATCGAAGGCCAGCGCCTTATCGCTGCTTTCCGTCATATCCGAAACAGCTTCCAGCATATCCGCCACCACAGCGGCAGCATCCAGTTCTTTGGCACTGCGCTTAAGCCATTTTATATACGGCGGATATCTGCGGTTTAAATAATGTACCAGCTTCAGCGCAGACTCTGCCGCCCTTGCTTCATAAAGCCCTGCTGTCAGCCTGTCCCCGCGCTTTATACAGCGCATGTAGTTATACTGTCCTGCCTGTGAGAAGATATGCAGCAGAGTTGCGAGCTTCCGCCTCCTGAACTCCTCGGGCATACCCTTGATAAAATACTCCCTTATGCGCGTGAGAGTGCCGTCACTGTCCATAAAGAGCCTGCCGTTCACCGCCGCCGCTATGCCTGCCAGCTGTTCCTCGTCCAGCCCATACAGTGCTTCGTCGAGGCCTCCCCCGTCTGTTCTGGAGCTGACATTCATAAGCCCTGTCAGTCTCTCAAAATAATCGTCGACAAGCATCACTCCCTGCCGCATAAGCGACAGATCGGGTTCTTCCTTAAAGCAGGCCATATAGGCATCATCATAAAGCTTGGATAACTCGGGACCGTACAGTGCCGCGGTCTCTTCCGTAAGCCATATCACACAGCCCTTTACAAAGTCATGATCCGTAGATGTCTCATCGTCATAGCCGAAATGTTCACTTCCCTCACCGGAATAACCTATGGCGACACGCTCCAGTGCAGCGGGACATTTCTCCTTTATAAGCGGATAAAGATACTTTTCATAGAAATCCTCTGCATTCTTAACAGTCCTGCTCAGTATCTTTTTATCCTGCAGCCGCCTGCGTGCAAGTTCATAGTTTTCCTTTACGCGTCTGTATGACTCGCTTTCGCCCGTCCCTTTATACAGCACATCCATAGCCTTTTTAAAGCAGGCCGCAGACTTATCAAAACTCTCCTCATAAAAATACAGGCTTCCGAGTGCAGCAAGAGCTGCGCTGTAATGAAAATCATCTCCGCCTTCAGCTTCAAAACGCTCACAGGCTTCCTTCAGTACCGAAGCCGCTTCCTGACGTGCCTCCGGTTTGCCCTCTATGATGGCAGCGGCCAGATTGGCACGCGAGGTAGCCGATTCTATCCTGTGTTCCGGATATATATCCGCTATCTCTATTGCCTTCTTAAACTCTTCAACAGCTGCATCCCAGTCTTTCATCTCCTGGTAAAGAAGGCCTCTGTTATTATAAAGCCCGGAAAACAGGAAGTCTCCGGGCACAAGCATATTTTCAAACATCTCTTCGCAGATACTGTATCTTTTTGCGGATTCTTCATACATCCCGAAACCGCGGTATGCATTGCCCAGGTTCAAAAAAGTAGTAGCCGCCTCTATGGTCCCGTCCATGTCCATATCATGAAGAAGACTCTCAAGTTCCAGGCATGCCCTTATGCCCTCTTCCTTAAAAGATGCATCACGGCAGAAACCTATCGTCTCGTTGAGCAGTATCAGGAGAGCTGCCGCATCGTGCCTCTCCCTTGCCATATCAACCTTCTGCAAAAGGAACGAAAGTATCTCGGCAGGTTTGTTTACCGAAAACATCGCATCATATTCCGCAAGTATCTTTTCTATATCCATCTTATCACCTGAAAAATCTTGTAATATCGTTGAAAAGGACCACGACCATAAGTATCATCAGCAGCACAAACCCTATCATGTGAACAAAGCCTTCTTTTTCCGGCGGTATCTTCCTTCCGCTCACTGCCTCAAAGATCAGAAACAGCAGACGCCCTCCGTCCAGTGCAGGCACAGGCAGCAGATTGATAACACCCAGATTGACCGATAAGAGGACCGCTATATTGAACATGTTGAGAAGTACCGTCATGGCCCCGTATGGTATTGTCTGTTCTATGGTGTCGTCTATCACATTTGCAACACCAACAGGTCCTGCCAGATCGTCTAGCTTGCCGTGACCGCCGAACATATATTTTATGCTGTCCACCGTGGCGACCAGCCAGTATCTGACTTCTATGGCACTGTATTTGAACACCTTCAGGTTGTTGCATTTCACATAATCACTGCCGCCCGAAAAACCTATATAATAACGCCCTTCCGCCTCATCATACTTGGGAGTGAGAACGGTAACAAACTTCTCTCCACCCCTTTCGTATTCTATCTCGAGACTCTCTCCGTGATTAAGAAAACTCTTCAGTACAACCTCGCGCCACACATATACATGGCTGTGATTTATGGACGTGATCACATCGCCTTCCTTAAGTCCTGCCTCTTCGGCCGGAAAGCCCTCCATTATCGAATGTACCACGGGCAGATCCGCACCCGAAAACCATACCATGAAAAGTGAGAGCAGATATGCCAGTATTATATTGAATACCGGCCCTGCGAGCACTGCAGCTATACGTCCCCATACAGGGGCATCATTGAAATTCCTGCCTGCGGTATCGTCCTTTATATCAACCTCGGCTTCACGGATATTGCCGTCCTCGCCTTCAAAGATGCAGGCTCCGCCAAAGGGCAGCGCCCTCAGCACGAATTCGGTATGCTTCCCTTTTTTTCTGAATAAGGCTGGACCCATGCCGATAGTGAATTCCACTACTTTTATGCCGTTTAGCCTCGCTATCAGAAAGTGGCCGAATTCATGGCTCACAACTACAACGGTAAAGATTATCAGAAATGATACTATAGTAAGTATAGGGGAATTCATTCGTACGCCTCCCTCTCGGCGTCAAGTATCTGCTCTACAGTCGGTTCCGCTATCACTTTATGCCTGTCCATGCTTCTTTCGATGATATCGGGTATCTCATAAAAGCTGATCTTCTTATCAAGACAGAGAGCCACTGCTTTTTCGTTTGCAGCGTTGAACACCGTAGGCATACTGCCGCCGCACTCTGCTGCACGGAGTGCAAGAGCCAGCCCCCTGAAGGTTTCGGTATCGGCCTTTTCAAAAGTCAGTTTCCCTATTTCATAGAAATCTGCCTTCTTTGCAGGAGAGAACTTTCTGTCCGGGTAAAAGAGCGCATACTGTATAGGCAGCTTCATATCCGGCATGCCCAGTTCCGCCATCACGGCGCCGTCCACGTATTCCACCATGGAATGGATGATGGACTGCGGGTGTACAAGGACGTTGATATCCTTATAGCCTACGCCGAAAAGCCAGGAGGCTTCCATGATCTCCAGCCCCTTATTTACCATACTCGCCGAGTCTATGGTTATCTTATTTCCCATGTTCCAGTTGGGATGTTTCAGAGCATCCTCAACGCTTACTTCCTTTAACTGTTCTTTTGTATATCCTCTGAAAGGCCCGCCGGAACAGGTGAGCCAGATCTTTGCTATACTCTCTTTGGGTTCTCCGTTTAATGATTGGAAGATGGCACTGTGCTCCGAATCCACCGGAAGGATGCTGACCTTCTTTTCCTTTGCAAGCGGCATGATAATATGCCCCGCACACACCAGTGTCTCTTTATTTGCAAGCGCTATATCATGCCCTGCATTTATCGCTGCTATGGTAGGCCTGATACCTATCATGCCGACTACAGCAGTCAGTACCACATCAGCCTGCGGCATCGATGCCGCTTCTATAAGCCCCTCCATGCCGCCGAGAACTTTTACTCCGGTATCCTTTACCCGTTCTTTTAGTTCGGCTGCAGCCTTTTCATTATATAAAACCGCCAGAAGCGGTTTAAATTCTCTTATCTGTTCCTCTATGGCTTCCACACTGCTTCCGGCACACAGCGCACTGACCTTCAGTTCATCCGCATGATCACGGACAACCTCAAGAGTCTGTCTTCCTATTGAGCCCGTAGAGCCGAGTAATACAATATTTTTCATATCTACCTCATGGATACTATTTTATTTCCACAGATACGGATCGTTCAGCATCGAATATGCATATAAATAGATCATGGGAGCAATGAATGCCACCGAATCGAAGCGATCCATTATCCCGCCGTGTCCGGGTATCAGCTTGCCAAAATCCTTTATGCCGTACCTTCTCTTGATCCCCGATGCGACCAGATCGCCTGCCTGTCCCATAAAAGAACAGAACAGACCGATATACATAAACAGCTTCGGTTTCCCGAAATCCGCATGCCCGGTCCACTTAAGCACGAAACCGTAGAGCAGTCCCGCTGCTCCTGCTCCTATAAGACCGCCGATGCAGCCTTCCCAGGATTTCTTGGGCGAAAGTGTCGGGAAAGCCTTATGCTTTCCTATAGCCACACCCACAAAATAAGCAAAGGTATCCGAAGCCCAGGCACTTAACAGTATCATCCAGCCAAAGAAGAAACCGTAAGTAAATATGCCTTTTTCATCCGGCGCCGCGAGATTCCTTGTCATGGGAACAAACGAAAGCAGTACCGCTCCGTACAGATATGCAACAAAAAGCTTTGTCACTTCTTCGAGCGAATGTTTCGGATAATCGATTATTGATATCAGCATCGACAGCATAAAGAACAGGATCGCTGCAAAGAAAAGTATATAAACATGCGGCATGCCTCCGCCTATGAATATATAATGGATGATGAGCATGCAGTCTCCGAGAAGTACGTATAACATGTACTTCACATTGTTCAGACCAAATACGTCCATCAGCTCATGATAAGCGATCAGAGAAATGAAAAAGAAGCCGACGGAACAGACGATACCGCCTGCCCAGACCAGTCCTATCATCACAAGTGCAAAAATGATGCCGCTAATGATACGCGTCATCATATTTGAGGTTTTCTTTCCCTTATTATCCATATCAAACTCCGCCATAGCGGCGCTCACGCCTGCCGTATTCTTCTATGGCTTTCTCCAGTTCTTTCTTGTCAAAATCCGGCCAGTATACTTCGGTAAAATAGAATTCCGTATAAGCACACTGCCACAGCAGAAAATTGGATATCCTCTGCTCACCGCTGGTGCGGAGCAGCAGATCCGGATCGGGATATCCTGAGGTATCAAGCTCTGCAGCGATCATATCCTGGGTTATATCACCGGCTTTGAGTTCACCTGTTTCCACCCTTTCAGCGAGTTTTTTCACAGCCCTGCATATCTCGTCACGGCTGCCGTAATTTAGGGCTATAGTGAACTTAAGTCCCGTATATCCGGCCGTCGCCTCCTCCAGATCACTGATGCTCTTTCTTATGTCTTCATCCAGACGGCTCTTGTCACCGATGACCCTGACCTTCATATTATTCTTAGCGGCCCGCTTAATGCAGTTCTTCAGATATTCACGAAGTATCTTCATAAGCGCGGATACCTCGGCATCCGGTCTGGACCAGTTCTCTGTAGAAAAGGCATAGACTGTGAAATATTCTATGCCTGCGTTCCACACCAGTTCACACATCTCCTCGATGCGTTTGGCGCCTTCCGCATGCCCCATATTTCCGGGCAGTCCCTTTTCTTTTGCCCAGCGCCTGTTACCGTCAAGTATGACTGCAAGATGCCTCGGAACGCTGCTCATACCTTCAGTATCTCCTGGGATTTTTCTTCAATTGTCTTGTCTATATCCTTGCCGAACTTGTCGGTGAGCTTCTGGAGCTGTTCTTCGAGATCCTTTATCTCATCCTCGGAAACTTCTGTCTTGGACAGTTTCTTGAAAGCATCGTTTCCGTCTCTTCTTATATTACGGATCGCTACTTTGCCTTCCTCACCTTTTTTCTTTACTTCCTTGACCAGGTCTTTTCTGCGTTCCTCGGTAAGCTCGGGGAATATAAGACGTATCACCGATCCGTCGTTGGAAGGAGTGATACCTACATCAGAAGCAAGTATGGCCTTTTCGATCTCTTTGATCAGATTCTTCTCCCAGGGTGCTATCTGCAGCATTCTGGGCTCGGGAACCGTGATGTTTCCAACCTGCTGGAGCGGAGTCGGTGTTCCGTAATAATCCACCCTTATCTTATCCAGCACATGGGGATTGGCTCTTCCCGCACGTATCGTGGAAAGGTCGGAAAGCAGAAAATCGTATGCCTTCTGCATCTTTTCCTCATAAACCTTGATCCTGTCATCCATCTTTGCTTCCTCCTTTTAAACTGTTATTGTGGTACCGTTAAAATCCTTGCTCATTGCCTTTAATATACTGTCTTTTTCTGTCAGATCAAACACCTTCATCGGCATTTTGTTGTCTCTTGCGAGTATTGATGCAGTCATATCCACAACCTGGAGATTTTTGTCTATCACTTCCTGTATGCTTATCTCGCTGTATTTCTTCGCTGATTTATCCTTCTCGGGATCGGCACTGTATACACCGTCGATGGATTTTGCCAGATATATGGCATCCGCTTCCACCTCAACAGCCCTGAGCACTACGCCCGTATCTGTCGAGAAATAAGGGTGTCCGGTTCCGCCCGCAAAAAATACCACCCTGTTCTTTTTCATATTCCTTATTGCTTTGTCTTTGGAAAACAATTCCGTAAAGGTAGAACATGCAAAAGGAGTCATGATCCTTGTGTCTATCCCCTCGGTCCTGAATATTTCCGAAACATATATGCAGTTCATGACCGTTGCAAGCATACCTATCTGGTCAGCCTTGGTCCTGTCTATCCCCTTGCTGCTCCGGCCTCTCCAGTAATTGCCGCCGCCAATCACGATACCTATCTCGGCACCGTCTTTGATCAGCTTCTTAACCTGCTCCGCAATACCGCAGATCACTTTATCATCGTAGTGTCTTTCCTTGTCGGCAAGAGCCTCGCCGCTCAGCTTAAGTAATATCCTGCTCAAAATGTCTGCCTCCCTGCTGTATTTTTTTCAGCCTATAAGTGCTTTTTCGGAACTCTTTTTATACTCCTCAAAGAAGGATGCGGGGCTCACCTCGGCATATACCTGAGAACACATACCTTCTATAACCGCGCCGTTGCTTATCTGAACGGACTGTGAACGGATATTGCCCATGACTATGGCTGCCGAATCCAGTATCACCGGTCCCTTCACGTCTATGTCGCCCTTTATCGCGCCTGCGATGACAGCACTGGCAGCAAACACATCACCTATGATGACCGTGGACTGTCCGACCTTTACCGATCCGAAGCTGCGGATATCACCGTTTATCTCGGCTCCGTCAGCATATACCTCGCTGGCAACGCAGTCTCCGTTAAGTACACCGGAAATATTAAGTTTGCCCGCTATATCTACGTTTCCTTCTATAACACCGCCGACATCCATATTTCCGTCGGCAAAGATATTACCTCTGATAGTCATGCCCTCGGAGATAACAGCCGTCTCGTCGGTCACCGCTCTCTGAACCAGACCTTCCATGCCCTTCTTGGCCTTTGCGGGTTTTATCGTATCTTTAAGACTCAGCTGTTCTGCTTCGGCTGCCTTTTTCTGTGAAGCGACCCTGCTCCTTGCCGGAGTACGGCGCTTTTTCACAGGTGCACTCTCTGCTGCTTCGGCTGCAACTGCTTCTTTTGCTGCCGCTTCTGCCGATGCTACGGGATCAACGGGAACATCTGCGCCGGCTTCCTTCTCTGCCACAGTCTCTGCGGACAAATCATCTGCAGCTTCTTTAAGTGTTTCATGTACAGCTTCGGTCTTAAGCTCTTCAGCTTTCATAGCTGTAGCTTCAGCTTCAGTCTCAGCTGTCGCCGGCTCTGCTTCAGCAATTTCTGCTGCGCCCGCCCCGGCTTCCGCAGTCACCTCGGACACTGCCTTCTTTTCAGCTTCTTCAATGATACGTGAAGCCTCATCTTCTGCGGATAACGCTGTCTCTGTCTTTATTTCGGGCTCAGCAGTTTTCTCTTCGTTCAACGCTGCTTCCCCGGGCTCGTTTTCATCTTCGTTTATGTCAGCTTTCTCAGGCTCTTTGTTCTCCTCTTTAACGGCTGTTCCCATCATGGCCGCCATCTCGGCTTCCTGCTGCTGTATATCTCTGAGCATTTCTTCTATGCTCTTCTGCACAGGGACCTTTTTCCCGGGCTCCGGAGCAGCTGCCTTCTCTTCGGGAACTATATCGTCAAGTGCTTTCAGCAGTTCATCCGCCTCAGCATCTGCCGAAATGTCCTCTTCCTTAAGTTCTGCCTCAATTTCCTGCTCTGCATTTACCGCAGCCGGCTCTTCTTCCCTGTCAGCCTTCTTATCAAGCGATGCCATTTCGGCCTTTAAAGCCGCCATTACTGCCTCTTCTGCTTCATCTACCGTAGACGGTGCAGTTTTCTTTTCTTCCTCTTTAACAGTTTCCTCAACGAAACCGCTCATCTCATCTTCGATGCTCTTGAGCATTTCGTTTATGTCCATATCTGCGGGAAGGCCGTCATCCGGCTCTTCCATGCCCTTCTCTGCTGCTGCATTTTCCTCTTCCATCAGCTCGTTCACGGCCTCCGAAAGATCATCCTTTAAACTCTGAAAAAAACCCATCTTTTCCTCCCCGAAAAAAAGCCCTGCGGCTTTTCCTATTCATGCACTGATATATGCTGAATAGGCTGTGTATCATCAGTTATAGGCAACAGTTCGGTATCGTCCATTGCCTGAATCTTTTCTATTATCATGGGCAGTGCCTCTACAGTCGTACTCTTCCCGGATGCATCATGGAAAAGAACTACCATGGTATCAGCATCCAGTGCCTTTATCTGGCTCATCACGTTTAAAGCTATGGTATCGGCACTCTTATACCCGCCGCTGGCATCACCGCTCGAAACATTCCAGTCAAAATACCTGATGCCCTTGGCATTAAGGTACTGTATACATCTGGTCATATCGATCTTTGACGCATTATTCGAGCTGCCTCCGGGAAATCTGTAAAGTTCACATTCCACGCCGGTAAGCTCATACAGGTAAGTCTGCAGCGTATACATATCATCCGCAAAACTGTCGAGATCGGCATAAACCTTTGAATAATCATGGCTGTAGGAATGCATACCCAAGGTATGACCTTCCGCCACTATCCTCCTGTACTGCTCTTCATAGCCTTCCTTGCCGTTTACAAAGAAGGTAGCCTTCACACCGTACTTATCGAGGATATCAAGTATATCATCCGTATATATACTCGGGCCGTCATCAAAGGTAAGATAGATTTTTATGATGCCCTCTTCTTCCTCAGCATTCTTGCCCAGAGCGGCTGACATATTTATGTCCTGCTCTACTTCCACCACATCCGCTTCTGCGGACTGCTGTCCGGCTTCCATACTGCCGTCCGCATTCATGCGGATCACTTCCTCGGCAGACCTGTTTCCCGCCTCGATCCTGTTCATGGCCAGCAGCATGTTTTCCATAAAAGTCATCCTGTTTTCCATATGCTTCATATTCTGAAGCTGGAGCAGCGAACAGAACACCGAAAGCACACAGATACAGCCTACGCAGACCATCACGGCTATTAACTTTTTATATTTGTCATCCTGCATAAGTATACCATCATTTCTCACCACCCGCAACAGAAAATAAGCCCATGCGGGTGGTGACCGCATAATCAATCTACTGTAGTTTATAAGCATTTATTAAGTATTTCAAGACTTTGTGAAACAGTCTGGTGTTACGCAGTAGGCAGTTATGTAAACATGTTTAACATAAGTTATCTACCCGGGATAAAAAAATGCCAACCTCTCGTTGTTTTGAGGTTGACATCTTTTTTGTTAAAGGTTTACAGTATTCGGAAAAATTTTTTTGCTATTTTTCTGCTTTCAAAGTAACAAAGCCCGTGAAATTGGTATTACCTTTTACTTTGACTTTTGCAGCCGCAGCATCCGTGACTTCATAGGTATATCCTGCCTTAGGCGAGAGCTTAACGGCCTTCCTTTCCGCAGCTTTAAACTTAGCCTTAATACTCTTAAAACCGCTTATCTTTCCGCTCTTCTTAAGCTTAAGAGCCCCGTCTTTATTAAGCTTTGCATGCAGCTTTATCTCTGCCAGATCCAAAAGAGAAGCTTTATTGATCGTGTAGCTGATCTTATTCTTCTTAAGTTCCTTATTCACCGCCTTAAGGATCATTTTCAGTCCTTCTCCTTATCTTTGGTAAGGCTGAACTTCTTCTTCGCATTCTTAGCCATGCCTCTGTTCAGCTTCCTCTTCATTACTGTCTCCTCCTCGTAATGTTTCTTCTCTTTGCCCGGAACACATACGGTATCTTTATATATGCCACATACGGTATCTTTATGAATGACACGACGGTGTTCTTTTCTTTTTCACTATGTTCAGAATTACACTGTCTATGCTTCCGCGGTGCACATAAACTATGCCCGAGCAAATCTGTTTTATTTTACCATAAGCTTTACTGTGTTTTCATCACCCGAACGGGTGAAAATGACTATTTTTTTATTCATCTTGTATACAATTTTTCGGAACTGACACGAAATTTCGAAGCTTTCTCATATTTTCGTGTAACTGTAAAATAAGCTTTTTTTCTGATAGACACGAATTGATAACTTTTTCCTTGTTTTTCGTGTTCTCTGTTTTTTTGCATTTTCTGTCAGAAACACGAAAATCCGTCAATATCCCTTTTCTTCGTGTATCTGGCCTAAAAAGCTATGACACGATAATTCACAGAAAACATGCATATTCGTGCCTGTCTTCTTCACGGCGCTCAACAGACCGACACGAAAAACCACAGAAAACGTGCATATTCGTGCCTGTCTTCTTCACGGCGCTCAACAGACCGACACGAAAAGCCACAGAAAACGTGCATATTCGTGCCTGTCTTCTTCACGACACTCAACAGCCCTGACACGAAAAACCACAGAAAACATGCATCTTCGTGCCTGCCTTCTTCACGGTGCTCAACAGACCGACACGAAAAACCATAGAAAACATGCATCTTCGTGCCTGTCTTCTTCACGACACTCAACAGCCCCGACACGAAAAACCACAGAAAGCGAGCATATTCGTGTCAAAACTCTTCCAAGCAAAAAAAGCCGGACACGAGGATGTCAAATACCTACTGTCTTCGTGTCCGTTTTTACTTTTTTAGCAGATCTCAGAGTCGGAAAGCTCCGCATCCGAAACGGAGCATATAGAACCCGGGATCAATACCCGTTCATCTTGGCCCGGATCCTGCGCTCCTCTTCAAAGATGAAGCTGATGATCTCCTCACGGTCGCTGTTTGCGATGTAGATGAATTGTCCCCGGTATTCCTTCATACCGGCATTGTTGGGAACCTCTGTGACAGAAAGTATACGCATGACATGATTATGTGTCTTTTTTGTACCCTTGAGGCTGATAACGAAAACGCAGTTGACCAGACGGCCGGATTCATAGTCTTCGGCAGATACGAAGCGTATGCCGCCGCCGCTTATATCGACTATGGTGCTTTTTTCCTTACATTCTGCCAGTATGTCGAGCCTGTTATGTTCCATGAAATCAGTTTCTTCCCACTCAGGCAGCTGACGGGTGTTCATTTCGACCACACAGGTATAGCGGTAATACTCGCGGCGCTGATGCTTTTTAAGATCCGTAAGCAGCTCGACTACGGCGACCGGTATATCATTCTCGTCTTTCAGGCGGTCTATAACGCGAGCGCGGCAGGCATAGATTCCCTTGCCTGCATAGAAATACATATCATATTCCTCGCCCTCGGAAAGAACCACCAGTCTGGTCTTGTCGATGGGCATCACCAGTGATACGGTATCGTCATCATTGACATCGTAGACTTTTGTGATGTAGTACTTTTTCTCACCCTCTATATCTTTGTCAAACTTATCGGGTATGGTCTCGAAATCACAGCGGTCACCGGGTCTTACCACGTCTTCTATATTTATCATAATGTTTTCTTATTGGCCACGATGTGAGAGAAAAATGCGGCCATCCCCCTTTTCTTTATCTTACCTTCTGTTTCCATGTTCATAAGCTTCATGGCTATCTCCTGATAAGCCAGTGCACTCTTTGCATTCGGATGTTCAAGTGAAACGGGTTTCTGCTGCATTACCGCCTGTGCCAGATATTTATCCTGAGGCACGGCCCCCATATATTCAAGAGGAAGTCCCAGGAAACGCCCTACGACTGCATTCAGCTTGTTATAAAGGCTCCGTCCGTCTTCGGGATTTTCCACCCTGTTGGCTATCACCTTTATCTGTGAATTTTCTCTTGAGAATCTCGGATGTCTGTTCAGGGCCTTAAGCAGCGAATATGAATCCGTGATGGACGTGGGTTCCGGCGTGGTGATCAGAAGTATTTCCCCGCTCGCCACCAGAAATTCCAATACAGCATCAGCTATGCCCGCACCCGTATCGATGATGATCACATCCGCAATGGCATCAAGCTGTGCAAGGTTCTGTATGATGTATGTAAGATATTCACGCCCGAGATTGGACAGTCCTGCTATACCTGAGCCTCCGGAAATAAAGCCTACTTCTCCCGGTCCCCAGGTGATTATCTCGGTTATCGATTTCCCCTGATATATAAGGTCACTTAAATTATGCTTCGGAACGGTGCCGAACATTATCTCTATGTTGGCCAGCCCGAAGTCGGCATCAAGTATGATGACACGTTTGCCCAGCTTCTTAAAATGCAGGGCAAGATTAATGGCCGTGTTGGACTTGCCGACACCGCCCTTGCCGCTTGTCACCGTCATCACCCTTGCAAGCGGGCGCATCTTACCGCCGCCTGACTTTATTCGGTTTCTTAACTGTTCAGCCTGATCCAAAACTTCAACCTCCCAGCAGACGCTTTACCGCATTCTGCGGATTGAACACTTCTATATCGTCAGGTACATTCTGGCCGTTGGTAACATAGCTCATGGGCGCCATTGTATGCATGCGCACATTCAAAAGATTACCGTGGCACTCGGTCTCATCCAGCTTCGTAAAGATCAGTCTGTACCCCGTCATTTCCCTGTAAACATCACAGATCTTCAGCAAATCCTTGTACTTGGTGGTAGCGCTCAGGACCAGATAATTCTCGGTCTGTGCCACGCCTTCAAGCACACGGATGAATTTTTCCATATCCTCTTTCTGCTCCGTATTATGCGGCGAATGCCCTGCCGTATCTATGAGGATAAAGTCATAATCCTTATATCTCTCATATTCTTCCAGAAGCTCCTCCGGAGTATATATAACATGGAAAGGCACACCCATTATGTTCGCATAAGTCTTTAACTGATCAGTAGCGGATATCCTGTAGGTATCAGTCGTAAACAGGGCTATACGTTTATTATCGGTCAGTTTGAAGCGGCTCGCCAGCTTTGCGAGGGTGGTGGTTTTTCCGACACCGGTAGGTCCTATAAAAAATACTGCTTTTGCATTTCGCTCTGCCGGCTCTATGGTCTCGGGCTTACCGTATTTCAGTATGATCTTCTGATAGATATGGGACAGTATATGTTCCACATTTACATTACTGCCGAAATTCTGCTCCACCTCGCCGATCAGCTCATTCGCAAACTTCTCTTCCACCTCATTATCGATCAGCGTGTTATAAAGAAGCTTGGTGAAATCCATAAGCTCCTTTGTCTTCGCATCGTCCTGCTCAGGCTTAACGCTCTTCTCGGCTTCTGCCTTTTTCTCGCGCTCCTGTACGGAAAGCTTCTGCTCGAGAAGACTCTGTATATTATCAAGACGGGCTTCCACGGCAAGGCTGTCAGCTTTTGCGTCTGCTTTCAGATCAATGCTCCTGCCCTCAGCTGTTGCCGCCTTCTCGGCAGGCTTTTTCTCGGGCACGCTCTTCTTTGCAGCAGCCTTTTCTTCAGCCACGGCCCTTGCGGCATCTATGGCTGCCACACCTTCTTTTATACTGTCCTTCTCCCGCTTTTCATCTTCCTCATCTTTAGCAACGGTGATCTCAACCAGCATCTTTTTAAAGAAGGCAAAGAAGCCCTTCGGCTTTACGTTCCTGGAATGGATGACCGTAATGTCATCCCCCAGTTCCTTTTTTGCCAGGACTATGGCTTCGGCTTCTGTTTTCCCTTGAAATTTCTTGATAACCATTTACGCACTCACCATACCGACGCTCTGCAGTTCCACATCGGACTCCACTTCATTATATGATACCACGACCAGATCGGAGAAGTAATCCTCCGTCAGCCGTTTGAAATACATACGTACAATCGGAGAAGTCAGGACTATCGCGCTCTTCCCCATCTCCGTAAGCTTTCCTGTCTCTTTTTTTACACTCTCTATCATACTCTTGATACGTTCGGGATCCAGAGTGATATATGCGCCCTGCTCAGACTGCTTTACGCTGCCCATTATCTCCTGCTCAAGCTTCGGATCAAGCGTGACCACGCTGACCGTAGACTCACCCGCAAAGTATTTGTTGGAGATGGCCCGCTTAAGTGACTGTCTCACATATTCGGTAAGCAGATCAGTATCTCTTGTGACCGTCGCATGGTCTGCAAGTGACTCGAAGATGGTCAGCAGATCCCTGATCGAGATACCTTCCGAAAGCAGATTCTGCAGTACTTTCTGTATCTCACCGAGTCCCAGAAGCTTCGGCACAAGTTCTTCGACAATGGAGGGATTGCTCTCTTTAAGATTATCCACCAAAGTCTGTACATCCTGTCTGGTCAGCAGCTCCGCTATATGCTGCCTGATGACTTCGGTCAGATGTGTGGCTATTATCGAAGGCGGATCCACAACCGTATAGCCGACGGATTCCGCTCTTTCTCTCTGTCCTTCCGTGATCCAGAGTGCCGGCAGTTTGAACGACGGCTCTATAGTGGGAATACCCGCTATCTCTTCCTCAACGTATCCGGGATTCATCGCAAGGTAATGATTAAAGAGTATCTCACCTACACTGGTCTGTATACCCTTGATCTTTATGATGTACTGGTTGGGATTGAGCTGTATGTTATCACGCAGTCGTATGATGGGTACCACGGTACCGAGTTCAAGTGCGATCTGCCGCCTGATCATGACCACGCGGTCAAGCAGATCGCCGCCCTGAGCCGCATCGGCAAGCGGTATGATACCATAGCCGAATTCCAGTTCTATGGGGTCTACCTGCAAAAGCGAGGTTACATTCTCCGGCCGCCTTATCTCTTCGGCTTCCGCTATCTCCTCTTCCTCAACCTTCTGCTCGATTCCCGCAGTCTTCATCTGCGAGGCCATCCTGCGTCCCACAAGGATAAATACGATACCGAGAGGACAGTAGATCAAAAAAGGCAGCGGTGTAAAGCTCAGCGCTATCAGTGTGGCACCGACAAAATACAGAGACTTCGGAAGCGAGAAAAGCTGTGAAAGCAGCGCATTTCCGAATTCCGCGCTTTTGGCGCCTTTTGTTACCAGTATACCTGTTGAAAGTGAGATCAGAAGCGAGGGTATGGCACTGACCAGACCGTCACCTATGGTCAGCACTCCGTATGCATTCAGGGCATCGGCAAAGCTCTGTCCGCGCCTGGTCATACCCATGGCAATACCGCCTATGAGGTTGACTGCGGTAATGATAAGACCTGCTGTCGCATCTCCCTTAACATACTTCACGGCACCGTCCATGGAACCAAAGAAGCTCGCTTCTTCCTGTATCTTATCCCTTCGTCTTTTTGCTTCCGCATCATCTATGGCGCCGGTGTTCAGATCGGCATCGATAGCCATCTGCTTACCGGGCATGGCATCAAGAGTAAATCTTGCTGTCACTTCCGCCACTCGTTCGGAGCCCTTGTTTATGACCATGAACTGAACGATCAGCAGTATCGCGAAAACTATGACACCCATGATCAGATCGCCGCCGCCCACGAACTGTCCGAAAGTCGTGACCACCACGCCGGGATCACCGGTAGACAGTATAAGCCTGGTCGACGAGATGTTCAGGGCTATCCTGAACAGTGTCGTAAAAAGAAGGATCGTCGGATAAAACGACATATCCAGAACTTCAAGCGAAAACATGGTTGAAAAGAGAACGGAAAAGGCTACCGACATGTTCACTGCCAGCAGTATATCCAGAAGGAAGCTCGGAATGGGCACGATAAACATGACAAATGCCGCAAGCACATAGATACCGACAACGGCATCACCGGTGATCTTTTTCATCTTATCCTGCCCCCCTTTCCGTGTTTTCTTTAGTACATAGCTGTATCACTGCTTCGTCTAAAACTCCTATGCTCTTCCCGTAGCCTTGTATACCGCAGCCAGGACTTCGGCTACAGCCACGTACAGTTCCTCGGGGATCTGCTCCCCCAGTTCAACATTTGAATAAAGTGCTCTTGCCAGCGGCTTGTTCTCCATTATCTGTATATCATGCTCTCTGGCTATCTCTTTGATCCTCTGCGCCAGCAGATCCACTCCCTTCGCCACGACATAAGGGGCGGGCGCTATTTCTTTGTCATAACGCAGAGCCACGGCATAATGCGTAGGGTTTGTGATGACCACGTCCGCCTGTGGTACACTCTGCATCATACGCCGCCTCGACGCTTCCATCATCTTCGATTTTATCTTTGACTTGATCTGAGGATCACCTTCGGTCGATTTATATTCTTCCTTTACTTCCTGCTTGGTCATCTTCATATCTTCATGGAATTTCCACTTCTGGAAAGCAAAATCGGCAAATGCCACGACCAGGAAGATCAGCGAGATCAGGAAACCGGTATCTATCAGCAGCTTGCCCGCAACCATCACTCCCTGCAGAAGCGGCATGTCATATAATTTGAAGATCAGCGGCCATTTATCCTTAAGCTGATTATATACCACGATGACTACAATCGCAATCTTTACTATGGATTTCAGCAGTTCCACCAGCTTCTGCAGCGAAAAGATGCGTTTAAAGCCGTTGATGGGATTCAGCTTGCTGAATTTGGGCTTCAGCGGCTTGCTCGTAGGCTTCCATTTGACCTGAACCAGATCCGCTACGAAGCAGATCACGAAACCGGCCAGCAGAAACGGTGCGATCATTATAAATACCCTAAGCAAAGCAAAGCCGGCCAGGGAAGCATATTCTCCGTGCCGGTCCTCATATGACGGCATGTCGGCGAAATAATGAAAACGGTTGTAGAAGCCGCCGAACAGCTCCCGCAGCTGGCCGGAAAGCACCGTCATCCAGATACGCAGAAGCAAAAAGAACGCAAGCAGCGTAAGGCTGGAAGCAAACTCCGTGCTTTTTGCTACCTGTCCTTCTTTTCTCGCATCCTCCAGCTTTTTACTGGTAGGCTCCTCGGTTTTTTCTCCGCCCGGTCCTTCTTTTGCAAAGAACTGGAGCTCAAGCTCAAGCATTATACTCCGCCTCCCATAGCCTGTATAACGGATACTATCGACCTGCGCATATTGTCATATATCAGATCGCAGGCTTTTGGCAAAAGCCCTATCGTGGCCCATAATACGACCAGTCCCACAAGCGCTTTGATCTGTATACCTACGGAAAACATGTTCATCTGCGGTGAGACCTTGGCCATGACACCAAGCAGTCCGTTCAGTATCAGTATCACGGAAAACACCGGCAGGGCTATACGAAAACCCAGGCTTATATAGCCGGTGATAAGCTGCATGAAACTGCCGTACAGAAGCTCAAGGTTAAATCTCGCTGCATTCACGGGAATAAGCGTAAAGGACTCGACAAAAGCTTCCAGCAGATAACGGTACATTCCCGACACTATAAAGATCAGCATGAAAGCGTACTGATAGATATAGCCTGTCACGGTAGTATTCTGCTGTGTAACCGGGTCCATCTGCGCCGCCATCGAAAAGCCTATATTGTTATCAACAAGCTGCCCGGCAAAAGCTGTAACCCGGGTGGCGACCGATGCCGAAAAACCTATGAGCAGGCCTGTCAGCATTTCCTTAAGAACACATACCGCATAATCAAGCAGGGTTGTATACTGGGCATAAACATGCGGGGTGATGACTTCATAAAGCAAAAAAGCCAGGATCGCCGAAAACCATATTTTCAGCGGTCTCGGCGTGTTGTTCGTACTGAAGAAAGGTGCCACCCCGACGAATGATCCTACCCTTATCAGTATCAGCAGATAGTATTCGAGTTCCTGCAGCGGTACCGAAAAGTCAACATTCATATACACTACCTGATATATAACGCAAAATCAGACCACAGATCTTCCATAAACGTGATCATGTTATTCAGCATCCAGTGACCTGCCACTATCAGCACCAGAAAGATCGCGATGACTTTCGGAACAAAGGTCAGCGTCTGCTCCTGTATGGAAGTGACGGTCTGGAATATACTCACTATCAGGCCTACGATAAGTGATACCAGCAGAGGCGGAGCCACTGTGATGATCACGGTATACAGGGCCTGTGAGATTATCTCTGTAATTGTATCTATACTCATCCGAAAACCTCCCCGCTATCCCCTGTTCTTATGTGAATGTCCGCACCAGGTTTACTATTATCAGATTCCACCCGTCAGCGAGCACAAACAGCAGTATCTTGAACGGCATTGATATCGTGGTCGGCGGCAGCATCATCATACCCATGCTCATGAGCACGCTGGCCACGACCATATCGATCACAAGGAACGGGATATAAATGAGGAAACCTATTATAAATGCCGTCCTCAGCTCACTGAGTATATATGCCGGGATCAGTACCTGCAGGGGTACTTCTTCAGGATCACCGTTCCAGCCTTCATAGCCCGCTATCTCCATAAACACCGAAGTATCCTTGACCTGGGTCTGCGGATACATATACTGCCTGAGGGGCTTTACCCCGGCATCAAAGGCTTCTTCAAGTTCTATGCTGCCTTCATTCATCGGAACTATCGCATCATTGTATATCTGCATAAATACCGGGCTCATGATATAGACCGTAAGGAAGAGCGCCAGGCCGATCAGCACCATGTTGGGCGGAGCTGTCTGCGTATTCAGGGCCTGCCTGGTAAAATGCAGAACTATGATGATGCGGGTAAAGGAAGTCAGTATCAGTAAAAGAAACGGGACCAGCGCAATGGCTGTCAGTATGAATACTATCTGCAGCGCTCCGTTTATCGATCCGTTTCCGTTATTCAGTTCTATGGTAACTGTATTGCCGACGTTAAGCTTTGTCAGGTCGTCACCGTCTTCAGCACTGCCCGGAGCTTCCTCGTAAGTCCTCTCATCAGTATCCCCGTTATTATCGGTATCCGATGCATGAACACATAAAGGTGTTAAAAAACACATAATGCCCACTACAAGTAGCAGGCATATCGTTTTTAAAAACTTCGCAGTTTTCATCCATCCTCTTCTTTCTTCTTTTTAAACTTCTCAAGTATATCCGAAAAGCCCGGAAGATTTCTGTCCGTAAATTCAAAATCCTCATCCAGTTCCGTCATAAAAGTGACGTCATCCTTGCCTGTGCCTATCAGATAATATTTCTTTCCTACCCTCACTATCTGCAGATATCTGCCCGGCGCCAGCTGCAGAGTCTCACATACCTGCATATTGGCAGCGCGGACAATACCGCTCTGGCTTTTCGCGAAAAAACGCGTTGAAAAATATGTTATCGCAAGGACCAGCGCAAATATCACCAGCAGTGTCAGAAACCTGGCCACACTGTTCACGCCGCCCGAACTGCTTTCCTTAAGCGGCTCGTTATCGGTTAGATTTCCCGCAAGCGTCCAAAGTTTATAAACTAACATCATCAGTCTTTAATGATCTCCGTAATCCTTACAGCAAAACTTTCCTCTATAACAACGACTTCGCCCTTGGCTACAAACTTGCCGTTTACAAGCACATCTATAGGCTCGCCTGCGATCTTCTCAAGTTCAATTATCGTACCGGGTGCAAAATCAAGGATATCGTGGATGGTCTTGGAAGTCCTGCCGAGCTCAACCGTTACTTCCAAAGGCACGTCCATGATAAGCCCGATATTCTCCTGACCTATCATAGCAGCCATTTCGGGAGTGAACGCACCAAACTGTGCCGGCTGAGCACTCATCTGCGGCTGCATAGGCATCATCTGCGGCATCTGAGGTTGCATAGGCATACCATATCCTCCGTAAGCATTGGGTTGCGGCGCCATCTGCGGCTGCATCTGCGGCTGGACAGGTATTGCAGCTGCACTATCCGTTACTGACGGTATCTCCGGTGCCGATACCTCTTCGGGGGCCGGTCCCGGCGCTGCACCGAGTCCTGAATTCCCCATAAATATCTCATATAAAGATTTTGCAAAAACTATCGGATAGAGCTGCATTATCGTAGAATCGATCAGATCCCCGATCTGCATGCGGAACTCTATCTTAACAAAGGTACTGTCGGCCGAAAACGATTTCACCGCTCCGTTGTTCACCATCTCGTTTATCTTAACGAGGCTTGCAGTAGGCGGTGAGATATCTATCTTCTTCCCCATCATCGAAGACAGCGAGGTGGCCGAAGAACCCATCATCTGGTTCATGGCTTCGGAGATCGCAGACAGATGCAGTTCTCCGAGTTCACCGTCTGTATTGGTACCGTCACCACCCATCATAAGGTCGGTGATTATCTTAACATCCCTCTCTTCAAGTATCAGTATATTGGAGCCTTCAAGCCCTGTGGTATACTGTATCTCCACAAAAACACAGGGAGCCGGATAATCCTGCAGCACCGTATCCCAGTTGGCAAGTGATACCTTGGGAGTAGTAATATCGACTTTCTGGTTAACCAGACTGAAAAGCGTTGTGGCGCTGGTACCCATGCTTATATTGGCGATCTCGCCTATGGCATCCTTTTCGATATCGGAAAGCAGGCTCTGATCCACAGCTGCATCTCCTGCTCCGGCTGCGCCCGCAGTATCGCTTCCGCTGCCATCTCCCAGATCCATACCGTTGAGGAGGGCATTGATCTCATCCTGTGAAAGCATACCATCCATTTATTACTGTTCCTCCTCTTCTTGTGCTCTGACCTGCCTGCCGCCATCATTTTCATCTTCACGATAAACGCTGGTCACCCGTACCGCATATTTGTCTTTATTGGTACCGGGCACGGCCGAGAATTTCTTATACATGCCAACATAAACATCGAGTTCGCTGTCGACATGTCTCTCAAGTCTGATTATATCCCCCACCTGAAGTCCCAGCCAGTCACTGACCGCTATCTGGCTCTTTCCGAGCACCGCCTTGACAGGGACTTCGACTTTCCTTAACAGGCTCTCAAGATCCTGCTTGTAATCATCGGAATCATTGGTCGTCATGCTGGTGAACCAGAACTTGGTATTCAGGTTATCGATTATCGGCTCTATGGTCATGTACGGTATACATACGTTCATAAAGCCTTCCACATCACCCATCTTTATATTCAGGGTAACGATCGCTATCATCTCATTCGGTGCTATGATCTGTGCAAACTGTGTATTGGTCTCGATACGGTCAAGTATCGGTTCCACTTCTATGACATTCTTCCAGGGTTCTCTCATAAGCTGGGCGCTGATCGTAAGGAGCTTGTAGAGGATTCCCATCTCGATCTCGGAAAACTCACGTACCTTGTCAAGCGGCTCGCCCTGTCCTCCCAGCATCCTGTCTATAAAGGCATAGCCGACTGTGGAAGTCAGATCCAGCAATATATTACCGGTCATGGGCTGGAAATTGACTATTCCCAGTATAGCCGGATTGGAAAGAGCGTTTGTAAATTCGTTGAAAGTAACGGTCTCGGAACTGATAACACTCACCTGGACGTTTTTACGAAGATAAACCGGCAGGTTCGTCGAAAGCAGTCGGCCGTAATGCTCAAAAATAAGCTCTAAAGTGCGCAGATGTTCCTTGGAGAATTTGGCCGGACGCTTAAAGTCATAATTCTTGACCTGGCGATCGTCCGCATTCTTCATTTCCTCCACATCAACATCGCCGGTATTTATGGCGTTGAGCAGATTATCTATTTCCTCTTGTGAGAGGACATCACCCACTTAAACAGTCACCTCGCTTATTTCCCTGTATTCTTAATAAGGCTCTTAACCGAACATGAAGTTTGAGAAAGCGACCTTATATATAAAATCCGAACCGTACATATCCTGTATACGTTTAAGTATCTCATCGCAGATCATGTCCTGTCCGTTCCTGATTTCTGCAGCTGTATACTGTGATATCGTGGAAATGATCTCGCTCTTTATAAGTCCTACGCTTGCAGCCATCTGCTCGGCAGTCCCGTAAGTAGCATAATCCTCATGGTTCTTGTTGAGCAGCAGTTCCACATTGACAATAAAGTAAGTATCCTTGGTATCTCCTGCTTCTCTCTTGAGTGTGATGGTCATCTGATCGGGTATCGAATAGTTTTCTGTATCAGCCATAGAAACACCTGTAGTCGGACCGTTTCCGCCGCGGTCAAGCTCTATGTCCAGTATCCCGCAGATATCGGTAACTATCGCCGCAGTCTTCTTGTTGGTCCCGGTGACCGAAAGAAGTACAACAACGTTAAGCACGATGTTGACTATGAGCAGTGATAATATCACCAGAGAAAGCAGATTCTTTTTCATTGTATACTCTCCTTGTCACAAAAGCGCTATCCGGGCCGGTCCCGTCAATAATCGCTTAATTCATTGTATATCTTGATCTCCACGCGCCTGTTAAGTGCTCTTCCTTCCGGAGTAGCGTTATCGGCAACAGGCAGATACTCTCCTCTTCCTGAATGCTTTATCTTGGCAGGATCCAGATTTGTGTTCTCGATAAGATAATAGAACACACTTAAAGCCCTGGCATCCGAGAGCTCATTATTGCTCGCAAATCTTGCGGAATGCATGGGAACCGAGTCTGTATGTCCCTCTATCTCTATAGTGGAATCGGCATACCTCTCAAGAATGACTCCTACCTGCCCGAGCACTTCCGCCGCTTCAGCGGACAGATCCGCAGATCCCGAAGGGAACAGCAGTGCACCGTTAATGGTAAGCTGTACGTACTGTGAGGTAAAATCCATTTCAATGACATCTTCCAGTCCTGATTCCTCAAGTGCTTCTTCCACTTTCTCGGAGAGCTCCTCTGAAGCCTCCATTTTCTGTTTTTCAACCTCGGCAAGTATATCCTTGGCTTCTTCTATATCTTCCGCAGCCTTACCTGTGGAGTTTATGTATTCGTCAAGCTGGTTCAGCTGGCTGACACCGTTACTGATGAGCAGACCGTCACCTATAGCGGTAGCACCGCTGGTAAATACCGAAAAGGTCTGTGAAAAGGAAGCTGCCACTTCCTCCCACTTTTTCTCATCCACCGAAGACATTGAGAAAAGCAGCACGAAGAAGCAGAGCAGCAGATTCATCAGATCCGAGAACGTGGCCATCCAGGCGGGGGAACCGGCAGGCGGATCTTCCTGCTTTTTCTTAGCCACTCTTACTCACCTCCTTCGTCCTCACCTGTAGGCCTGTCCTTAGGAGCAAGGAAGGATTTCAGTTTTTCTTCTATGACTCTGGGGTTCTCGCCCGCCTGTATGGACAAAAGCCCCTCAAGCATGATCTCTTTTACCTGCATTTCGGCATCATTGAAAACTCCCAGTTTCATAGAACAGGGAGTAGCTATCCAGTTGGCAAGCATGGAACCGTATAGGGTTGTTATAAGGGCGACAGCCATGGACGGTCCTATGGCTGCGGCATCAGACATGTTCTGGAGCATGTTGATCAGACCTATCAGGGTACCGATCATACCCCAGGCAGGTCCCATGGATGCGACATTCTCCCAGAATTTTATCTTTTCCTTATGACGGCCTTCCGTTGCGCTCATTTCCGTTTCCATGATAGCGCGCACCAGTTCCGGATCGGTACCATCGACAATGAGCAGTATACCCTTTTTAAGAAAGGCATCATCTATATCCGAAGCAGCTTCCTCAAGCGAAAGCAGACCCTCTTTACGGGCCACGTTGGAAAGCTCAATTATCTTCTTGATCATATCTATGGGATTAAGTGCCGGAGCCTTGAAGATCATCGGGAAACTCTTAAGTCCCGCAACGAACTTGGGCATCTGGTTGGCAAGCATGATCGCACAGAATGCACCACCGAAGGTGATGATCGCAGACTGGGCATCAAGGAAGTTCTTTATGGCACTGAAATCAACACCGTTCTTACCGAAGACGATACCGAACAGGATCATAAAGAAACATATGATTAGTCCTAATAGTGAAGCAATATCCATAACAACTTTTTCCCTTTACAATAAAACGATTATTGTAAACAATCCATCTCCCAAATACGCACAAAAGCGGCGGAAGGATGTTTTATCATCCTTCCACGCCGTTTATCTCGCGCATATATGATTTTACTAAATTTTTTACTTCTTGTCTACTCTCTTTTATTATCAATTTTCGACCGGTAGTCATGGTCAGCACCGTATCCGGCGTCTCTTCCACGCACTCTATGTAGTCGGGATTTATCATGACTACCGTGCCGTTAAGTCTGGTCACTTCTATCATTTATCTATTATCTCTTAAGATTTACAAGTTCCTCTAACAGAGTATCGGATACGGTTATTATTCTGGAGTTGGCCTGGAAACCACGCTGTGTGGTGATGAGCTCAGTGAACTCGGTGGAAAGATCCACGTTGGACATCTCCAGTATACCAGAACTTACGCTGCCGCCCT